>CAZIFH010000001.1:0-2838 GCA_964539065.1 uncultured Candidatus Bathyarchaeia archaeon
ATATATATTTAAGAGTTACGTTCAGCAGCATAGTTTTGATATCTCTTCATGCAAAATTAGAATCCTTTGAATCGAAGGATGGTCAGTTCCTAACCTATCTTTAAGTTTCTGAACAGTTCTTTCAATGGGCACTTGAATTTCACCCTCAACCAGCTTGTCTGCATAACACACAATTTTCTCTTCTAAAGTTTCTGGAAAATAGCTTCCCTTAGGCCATCCTAACTTGTAAGCTTCATCGGCATTTATGCCTCCTCCCATATGTCTCTCTATTATATGAACCAGACTGTTTGCTAGACTTTTCGAACGAGCAATACTTGCTCCTGTAACTGGATGATTTATTCCATGAGTTTCTGCCCTCCCTAAATCGTGGAGAAGCGCTCCAATTTTGACTAGCTCAATGTCCAAACGAACTCCCTTATTCAAGCATTTCTTAGCTATTTGAACGGCGACCTGCGCTACTGTTTTACAGTGACGAATAACATTGCTAGAGCATCCACTTTCCCTAAGAATTTTCAACGCTTCCCTGTATGATGGAAGTGTTTCACTCACTTAGCTCGCTCCTTAATTGTTCAATTTTGCTAGAGAGAGAGTCAATGATTTTACTATTGTCAAAATGCATAAGCGGCTTATCACATTTTGGGCAACGAAAAACATATTCAGTTGCCTCTTCGAAAGAAAGTCTTTTGCAACAATCTGTTTGACAGTAATAGAAGTCATGATTTTTTTCGTATTCCAGCCGAGCCTCCAATTTTTGGAGAATATGTTTTTTCTGATTTGTCAAAAAGCCGTCAATTTGGTCTGGCTGAAGACGCCAATGAAAGATGAACCATCCAGTGTTATTATCTCTGGTTCTTCGTAATCCTACAATAGAGTGATCGTAAAATCTGTAAAGCAGTTTTCGGACTGTATTTAGTTTAATGTTGGTTTTGGTGACGATTTCTTCATCTGTAATCTCATCCACTTGGCTTAGGACTTCAACAATGGCCTTTGCTTCTTCACCGCCAAGTATTCTAGCAACCTTAAATAAGGTGTCATTATTCGATAGCGTCAATAGATTCACCGATGCCTAAGTAATAGTATAAGAGAAGAAAAACTTAAACTAATCGCCAAAAACAGATATTGAGTTTTATTGTATGTTTTTTACAATCTTTTTGCCCCTTGGTTGTGGAACAATCCTTTTTTCTGCATTTTCAAAACTTCTTGTAAGCTCACTTCCATCGAAAAATTCATGCAAAAAAATACTTAACGCACTTACCTCAGAATGCGGTTGAGAAGTCACTGATACATTCCAGTTTGCTAGATCATAGACAGATCTAGGAACCTTAGATCCTCCAACTATTAGGAGTTTCTTCTTAAGAGAGGATCTTATTTGGTCTATTACTTCTTGAACCGGCAATCCATACATTGTTAAATGTATAACTTCTCCTTTGTTACGTTTCCATTTCTGAACGGTTTTTTCCCACTTTTTTGTAAAAATTAAGTTAAAGCTTCCACCCCAAGACTTATTTATTTTCTGGATACTCTCTTCAATTTTTTCATCACGTTCACCGCTGTAAAAAGCACCTTTTGCACCTAACGCCCTTGCTGCAAGAAACAAGTGAGTCGTTACTCTCTTATCGCGTATAATTCTGTGGTTTAATCTAAGAATCCATATCTCCCATGTGTCCAAACTTAAAAACTCCACCAATGTTTTCTACATCATTTCTAATTTTATCTGCAATTTGATGCGAAGATTCAAACAAGACGTGAACTAGGTCTTTCTCGCACCTAATATGTTGCACTTCAGCATTGCTGAAAACCCACGAAAGAATTGAAAACGATTTTTCTGTAATTGGCATTGTGAAAATAAAATTTACATTATGCACTAGATTTTTCTTCATTTCTTTAATTAATTCATTCAAATTTGTTTTGCGTAACGCAGATATGGGTACAATGGTTGAGAGATGCGATTTTAACTTTTCCATTTTTTCACGCAAATTTTCATCTGAAACCAAATCAATTTTGTTAAGTATAGTTATTATAGGAATGCCGCCTCCACCTATTTCCTGAATCGTATCAAGACAACAAGACAGTTTTCTCATGATTTCTTCAAAAGGTTCGCTTACATCAACGACCAAAATAATTAGATCAGAAAGCGTTGTTTCCTCCAAGGTTGAGTGAAAAGCTTCTACAAGAGTTAAAGGAAGGTTATCTATGAATCCGACAGTATCTGTTATCAAGATTTTTTGACCATGTATGTCGATCGCTCTGGTTGTCGTCGAAAGAGTAGTAAACAAATTTGAACTAACAGGTACATTTGCCTTGGTAAGCGCATTAAATAACGTGCTTTTTCCAGAATTAGTGTAACCAGCTAAAGAAACCAAACGTAAATCCAGTTTTCTTCTTCTGTTTCTATGCAATCTTCTTGTTTTCTTTATATTTTGAAGTTTTTTCTCAATATTATGGACTTGACGTTTAACACTCTCGTAGTAAACATCAACCTCATATTTACCTAATCCATGAAAGCCTGGTTGTTCACCGAGCCTTGCGAGCCTCACCTTCTCTTTAGCATAAGTAAGTTCATGCCGCCACCTTGCTAGTTCAATTTGTAGATTTGCTTCTTCAGTTGAAGCTCTTTTTTGAAAAATTTCAAGAATTAGTTGAAGCCGATCTATAACCTCTACACCACATGCTTTAGCAAGATTATAGACTTGTGTAATTTTCAGTTCATTCCCAAAAATTACTTTTTCAGCCCCTAAAAATTTAACCATATCTGCAAGTTCAGCAGCTTTACCGCTACCAATGTAAAAACGTGAATGAGGTCTTGTGACCTGTTCAAACGATCCAACTACTTTATAT
>CAZIFH010000002.1:0-2546 GCA_964539065.1 uncultured Candidatus Bathyarchaeia archaeon
GATCTGATTCAAAGAGGTCTCCTGTGTAGAACTCTGCACGTGTTCTGCATCCTCCGCAGATTTCTCGATACTCGCATACCCCGCATTTGCCCTTTAAATTGCTTTTATCTCTTAGCTTAAGGTGTAACTCTGAATTTTGCAGTTCTTCCCAACATTCCTTTATTGTTTTTTCCCTCATGTTTCCCAGTCTATAACCTTCATTGAAACCGCAGGATCTAAAGTCACCGTTTTCAGTTACACTTATGTAATTCCCACCGATCGTGCATTTTCCAAGGTAACGATTCATAAACCAGTCCCAAAAATCTGAGGGGTTTCTTTGTCGTACAATTCTCGCGTAGAAAGGAGAATAGACGTTTACGTGGATTTTTCCCTCGTATTTTTTGGATAAATCATATATTTGGTTGAATGTCCACTCATATTCCTCTGGTGAAGGTGCCAGATCATTCATGTTTGTTTCTGCGCGTCCTACAGGTACCAAATTATGGAAAACAACCATTCTGGCACCATATTCAGCTCCAAGCTGAATTGGGTGTTCAACAAACTTGTAATTGTCTCTGGTAATAGTTACTACAAGGCAGTCCAGTATTCCTGCCTTTGACAGTTTTTCCATTACAGCAAAAGCTTTATCGTAGCTTCCTCTTCCCCTTATCTTGTCATTAGCCTCTCTTGGGCCATCTATGCTTACAGCCGTGTGAACTTCATTTCTAACAAGCTTGTTAAACAATCTTTCATTGAACACAAAGCCGCTGGTTATTAAGCTAACTTCAAAACCTATTTTCTTAGCATAACCTATAACTTCAAAAATGTCTTCTTTTAGGAGAGGTTCCCCTCCACTTATCCCGAACCAAGGTGATCCAAATTCATAAATCTGGTCTACTAGGTGAAATCCTTCTTTCGTGTTTAATTCTATTGAATCGCTAAAGTCAGGGGTATAACTGCAATACAAGCAATTACCGACGCATCTCCTAGTACATCGCCAAGTAATCATGTATAACGGAGCTTTATTCTTGTTCATCTTCACCACATGGCTAATGAAAGAATTGTTTTTGCAATATAAATTTTTTTCTTAAGCTTACATTTTGCGACATAAGATCTTATGATCACATATTTAAAAAGAAGCCTTCGTCCTTAACTATCAAAAAGTTAAATAATTTACGTCTCTTCCTATTTTAAAAAACAGGGTGTTGCTGTTGAATTCGTTTAGAAACTTCGCAAAATACATAGCTATTTTTTTTACTGCAGTTATAATCACTTCATTGTTTTGGAATTTAAACCAGTTCTTATTGTTTAGGGATGTAAGTTACACAGAAGACTACGACTACATTATTTACTTGGATGCGGCGAAAACAGTCGTTGTAAAAAATGGAGCAACAGGGCGCATAGCCTTCAGCGGATGGAATTTTTCCCAAATTATGAGTTACCTGTTAAGAAATGACAGCTTGAAAATATTCGTAAAGAAAGCTGACTACAATATCTCCAATAGTATATCATGTAAAAATCTTAAAGGCGTTAAAATCATAAGCGATGGAGCTAGGCTAAACCTTAACGGGGGCTCTCTGATTATAAAAGGTGATTTTTGGGAAAACTCGCAACATAACTCCATAGAAGGACTAACAATAATTAATGGAAGCATAATTTTAGAAAACTCTTTTATGACTTCTATACAAAGCTGCACCTTTATGGACGCTGAAGAAGGTATAGTGCTTTTAAACACTAATAGCTGGACTGAATGCACAAAAATAGAGGATTGTTACTTCGAAAATATAAGAAGGAGCATTGTCTTCAAAACTCCATCTGGAAATGGAACGTCTTCATATGCAAATACTGAAATAAAGCGTTGTTATTTTAAGTTGGTTAGAGAAAATTCAGTTGGAATACATGTTGAACCATTTTCGGATTTCAATGAAGGATTAATCCAGAATGTCCGAATCTGGATGGGTGAGGCAAGCGAACGCGGCCAAACTGGCATTCTTGTTGAAGGAAGCATGCTTAATACAGTAATTCAAAACGTGATTTTCGAGTCTTTCGCAAGGTCGCCGCAAAATGTATATGGTATAGCACTTGGTCCAAATTGTGACCCTCCACTCTTTGGTCAAGGCCTTGTTTTTTGTGGCAATTTGACAAACAGCATCCATAATCCTCATGGTAAATGGCTTTATGGTTCAGGCGGATCTTTTAAATTGGAAAACATAACCATTTCATTGGGATTAAATAATGTTTATGGGACATTTCAGGAGGTAGGCTCGGTTCCTCATCTGTATTTGGCACTAGGATCCTTAAATGTTAAAGTAAAAGTCGAAGGTAATTTTTCTGAAGAGGAAATTGTTTATGTCCGTTTTAAATTTAAGTTTATTGATAGTTCATTTTCTAAGCAATTGGAAATTAGTTTTAATGAGACTGGAATCCTTTGGTTAAGCCAAGATGATTGGTTGGACATTTGGCCCAGTAGAACCATTATATCATCCTTAGTTGTGGATGCTAAAACAACTGCTTCCGCTTCAAGCGTGACTGTCACTGTTTCAGTTTACGGGCAATATACTTAGAAT
>CAZIFH010000003.1:0-8002 GCA_964539065.1 uncultured Candidatus Bathyarchaeia archaeon
AAATCTATCATGGAGATGAGGAAATTAAGGCAAACCCTCACCAGAAGTTTTTGGAGGATCTTAAAGATCAATACTTTTTTCGTCTTGAAGAGGAATAAAAAATGAGAGAACGTTAAAGAACAACTTCCTCAAGCGATTAGGCAGTGTCTTTAGATTTAGTGGAAAAAAGATAGTATTGATTTTTACTGTTCTTTTTATATGAACTTTCTTTTCAATGCGTTTCTTTCAGATTCGATTATAAGATCGTAAAAATCGTCTGAAACCAACTTCTGTCTCTTAAGAATCTCTATAACATCACCCACTTTTAACCTTCTTCCCGAAAGCGCTATAGCCGCTGCTTTTCCATACGCCGAGATCAGCCTAGAAGTGGATACAGCTTGGTTTCTAAGTTTGATTTCTTGTTTACCAAGTTTTTCTCCTTTCTTCTCAATCAAGATAAAGGTCTCCTCTTCTGGAATTGGTAGTAACCCAAGACTGGTTGATCCACATTTTGGGCACGTTGGTTTTTCAGGTAGGTCTTTAATCATAAGCATTTCAGCATACTCCCAACAATTTGTACATATGAATGTTCTAGCCTCATCTAGAAGCCTTGCCTTAGCAGACTCACGCAGAATATACTTCATTTTTTCAGGCGGAATAAGATCTGTTTTCATACCAACTTTTTCGATTCCGACGCGGGCTATTGGCGACAACTCTTTGGATTCTATCATAACAAGTTCTATTTCGCCATTATTTATCTTTTCAAGAACGTTGATCAAGTTGTTGACGTCTAAGTCTTTGTTGAAGACCTCCTTTAAAGCCTCTTCATAGATAATCGTTCCCTCAAAACTTTTAATTAAACTCCACAGACTTAAATTGCTAAAATCTGCATTCTTATTCAGTGCGCCAAATCGTCTCGCCACATGAATCATCCGTCTCTTAAAAATCCCTGTCTTCACGCAAGCTTTTGTAAGAGTGTCTTTGATAAACTCAGGTGAAGAGTTCTTTAGAGTGTTGAGGATGTCTATAACAGTCGAAGATCTCACTTCACTTATTCTCTGAATTAAGATTCTGTAAGGATCATGTTGAACAGCAACCGAAATGCCAGTCCGCTCAGAAATGATGTGACCCAGTAGCTGAGCTAAGGCACGGTTCGTTAAAGAACCGAAGTTTGGTTGAAGAATGACGAAGTCTTCACAGTCTTCAAAAGTAATCCGTTTGTCAGTTGGAACTACAATTCCTTTTTGAATACTTTCCACAGTTTCTTTAAGCGCTGCCAAAATCGTTTTTTTATCAGAGGGATATTTTTCGGCAAGTTCAGCCGCAATTTCTTCAGGTTTTATTCCAGTACGTATTTTTTCTTCAACAAATCTTCTAATGAAACCAACTTCTTGGGCAATCTCAAATGGTACAGGTATTTCTTCACCGACCCAACTTGGAATAGAGCCTGAGGGGTCATCAACCGCGTTAACAAATATTTTGTCAGAAAGCACGTTGATGATTTTCCATGGGCTTCCTCGAATAATGAATTTGGTTCCAGGTTTTCCGTATTCAGCTACGAAGGCTTCGTCAAGAAGTCCAATTGGAGTGTCGGTTTTTTGGTCCACAACAAGGTAATGTTTCTCCTCTGGAATCATTGAAAGATTTTCAAAAAAATATTCATAAAGCGGCTTGGACCGTCTAGGCTTAATTATAACTTTTTCTTCAGGAATAACCCATGCGAACCTTGGAAAACGGTTGTGCATGTATTCTGCAACGCACTGAATATCCTCCATAGTTAGATTTCGGTAAGGGTATGCTTTTCTGAACATTTCATAAAGTTCTTGGAAATAAAGCCTTCTACTTCTCAATAGGTAGCCAACAATCTGATCAGCCAGCACGTCATATGGCTTTTCAGGAATATTTACAGATTCTAATTCCTCGACATAAGTTCTTCTACCTATGACAATCGCCTCTAAAGCGTCGTCTGAATCCATAGTGAGGATGATGCCATTAGATATCTTCCCAATTCTGTGCCCGCTTCTCCCAACACGTTGTATTAGCCGCGTGACTTGTCGTGGACTCATATATTGGATAACTAGATCAATTCTGCCTACATCTATCCCTAGTTCCAAAGAACTGGTGCAGATAAGACCTTGTAGATCACCCTGTTTTAAGCCTCTTTCAGCTGCGATTCTTGAAGGTTTAGCTAATGAGCCGTGATGAATAGAGACAGGAAAATTTATGTCCCATACTTTGAATCTGCTGGCTAAAACCTCTGAAATGGTACGTGTATTAGTAAAAAGTAGAACCGATTTATGTGTTTCAATAAGTTTTCTAATAATCCTAAGTCTCGCTGCAACTTCTGGATGAGTAAAAAGCTTTGAAGCTAAAGCATAATCCTCAGGTTGCGGTTCAGGATAAAAAATTTTGATCATCATTTGCCTAGCAACAGGAACCTTAACAACCTCAACTTGTCTGCCTATTCCAACTAGAAACTGAGCAACTTTTTCTGGTGTCCCTATTGTTGCTGAGAGTCCGATAATTTGAAACTCATGTCTAGCTACTTCGCGGAGCCTCTCAAGTCCTAGGGCAAGCTGGCTTCCACGTTTATTGTCGGCTAATTCGTGAACCTCATCGATTACCACCCATCTGATTGATTTAAGGTGACGGCTTATAACCCAACCGAATAGAAGAGCCTGTAAAGTTTCTGGAGTAGTTATCAAAATGTCTGGTGGGCTTCGTGACTGCCGCGTTCTTTCTTTTGCCTCAGTATCTCCATGTCTAACCGCAAGCTTTAGATCTAGACTGTTGCACCACCATTCAAGTCTTTCCAGCATATCACGGTTCAAGGCTCTTAAAGGCGTAATGTAGAGAACCTTTATTCCAGATTCAGTTCGAGGCATCTGAACTAGCTGGCTGAGAATAGGTAGCATCGCCGCTTCTGTCTTTCCAGTTGCGGTTGGTGAGATGAGTAGAACGTTTTTTCCTTCCAATATTTTAGGGATCACTTTTTGCTGAGGTTCAGTTGGAGTCTGGAAGTTTTTTTCCTCCAGTAACCTCCGTACGGGACGAACAAGCATGTCGAAAACGTTCTCTCTCTTGATTTGATCGTTTGACAATTATTATGTGACCTCGACACAGAAAGATTAAAGTTGCATCTTTCGTAAAAGAGTTTTTGTGATTATTTATCTTAGATTCTGGCAAATTGCTGAAAGAAGCAGGTAAGAACCGAAAAACATTAGAAAAATGGCGCTTCCTATTAATATTGTCTTGACAGCTTTTGGGTTAAGGTAGTTTTTTCCTTTTTCAACGGACCAGCTAATAAAACAGAACCAAAAAAGGTCTGCTGTGGCATGTCCAATTATGAAAGCTATGAATCCAGCTGCTCCTGCTGAAGATAAAGCAATAGCTGCTGTAGGTATGCCTGTCGTAAGCCACCATAGGAAGAACTGTGGATTTGAGGCACTAGTTAGAAGTCCAGCCATGATTAAGCCATGCGACGCTAAATTTGACTTGCTTTCCGAAGAAACGTAGTTTTTAACGTTTTTGGTAGTGTTTATGAGGAATAGTCCCATCAGTAGGAATACTGTTCCGCCTACATAGTTAATGATTGTTGTTTGCGTCGAATTCATTAGTGTGTCTAGTCCAAGAAGAACAGCAACGATGATTAAGGCTTCAATAAGAAGATGTCCAAAAACTATAAGGGGACCGGATTTAGCACCTTTCTTTAACGATTCAGATACTACAACTACAAAAACAGGTCCTGGAACAATAGCTCCTGAAAGTGCAGCAAAAAATGACAGTACAGCCAAAACTAAGAGATCAAACAAAGTTAATTCTCTCTGAATCAATATATTGAGACTTTTGAGACGCCTTTCACTTTAAGAATCTGAGGAATCAGTTCTCCAGGAATTTTCTTTTCAGCAATAAGGGTGAGCTTTGGTTCTGGCGTAAGTTCAGGATCGTCGACTATGGCTTGGCGTATGCTTATACCTTTCTCTGCAAGAAATGTAGCAGACTGAGCGAGAATTCCAGGAGCCTTTGCGTCGACCACATAAATTTCAACAACGCCGAAGCCTAAGGTTCTTGCAATCTCCCGCAATGAAGGCCCAGCCGGTCTAATGTTTCTGAAAATAACGCTTAGCTCTGGGTCCCGCTGAATCATCTTTACAGTTTGGGTAACAGTTCTACGATCCACATTTGCTGCCCTACTTATTCTAAGCGTTGGAATCATGATTTCATCACAGTAAATGTTTCCGTTTTTGATACACAACCCGTTTTTTATAAGTGTCTTTGCAACAGCAAGACGTTCTGGATAATTTTCAAGGCATTTCGCCACCTTGCTCCACATAACGTGTCACCTGAATCTCACTTAAATTAATCTATCACAAATTACGTATAAGCCTAATGCAGCAAACATAATGTTATCTTAAATTTCTTAAATAGTCATAAAAAACTAACAATCAATCTTTATCTTTGAAATGCTTTTAGTCAAAAACTAAAACAGCTTAACATGATCAGTATAGACACAAGTTTCTTGGCGCAAATCATGCAATAAAAAAGATTAGTGTTGGGGCTTGTACCGAAATGGTTTATATCAAGCGTTTGAAACATAATAGTTTGGAGCGGATAAAAAATGAGCGTTCCACTTGAAAGAGTCGACAACTATTCTTGGCGTATTCCTCAAACTTACAAGCCTGGCATGCGGGTTCCAGGGTTAGTTTTAGCTGATGAAGAACTTTTGTCAAAAATGAAGAGTGATAGAACCTTGGAACAATGTGCACACGTTACGCACCTACCTGGAATATACAAGTACTCTATCACGTTGCCTGACGGCCACGAAGGATACGGATTTCCGATAGGAGGTGTTGCGGCCACAGATTATGAAGAAGGAGTCATAAGCCCCGGTGGAGTAGGATACGACATAAATTGTGGTGTACGTTTATTGACAACGAACTTTTCAGTAAAAGATGTTAAGCCTAAACTTGCGGAGCTTGCAAGTGTAATCTTTACCAACGTGCCGTCTGGCCTAGGAAGCAGCAGAAAAGATGTGAGAGTGTCAACTCACGAGCTTGACCGGATCGTAACCGAAGGGGTTCCACGTATAGTTGACCAAGGGTTTGGCTGGCCAGAAGATATCAAACATTGCGAAGAAGGCGGATGCATGAAGCAAGCAGACCCAGACAAAGTTTCAAACACTGCTAAAAGCCGTGGCCTAAGCCAAATTGGTACACTTGGATCTGGAAATCATTTCTTGGAGATACAGTTGGTAGACAAAATTTATGACCCTACTGTTGCGGAAGCGTTCGGTATAACCAGCCATGACCAAGTTATGGTTATGATACATTGTGGATCACGTGGATATGGTCACCAAATCTGTTCAGACTATCTACACGTCGCTGAAAGAGCTGTTCGCAAATATAAAATTGATTTGCCTGACCGTGAACTTGCATGTGCACCTGGAACAAGCGATGAAGGTCAAGACTACTTTAAGGCAATGTCATGTGCAGTGAACTATGCCTTCGTAAATCGACAAATGATTACACATTGGGTTCGCCAAAGCTTCGAGACTGTTTTTAGAGTTTCTGCAGAAAAAATAGGTTTAAACCTAATTTATGATGTTGCCCACAATATTGCTAAAATTGAGGAACACAACATCGACAACAAACAGGTTAAAGTCTGGGTTCACAGAAAAGGTGCAACAAGAGCTTTCCCACCTGAACACCCATCTGTTCCAGCAGAGTACAGAAAAGTGGGGCAGCCAGTGCTTATTCCAGGATCAATGGGTACAAGCTCATATGTTCTTGTGGGAACACCTAAATCTATGGAGGTTTCGTTTGGATCTACAGCCCACGGCGCTGGAAGGATGATGAGCAGAGAAGCTGCTAAGAGAAGATTCTGGGGAAACGACGTTAGAAAATCTCTTGAAAGCCGTGGAATCGTCGTTAGGTCGGCAAGCGCCTCAGTTTTAGCTGAAGAAGCGGACTATGCATACAAAGATGTAGACAGAGTTGCAGAAGTAAGCGACGCTGTTGGAATTGCCACTAGGGTCGCTCGCCTAGTTCCTATTGCAGTTGTTAAAGGCTAAGTCATTTTCTTCAATGTTTGATTTCAATTTGCTTTTAGCTTCAGAGTGTGATGTGTGGAGAATCTCTTCAACCTTTTTTGTAATTTTGGGACCTAGTCCATAAACGTCCTTTGCCCAACGTTCAAGATTCAAAAGCGCATTAAAAGGTGTATCATAAGTTTCGAGTAGATTTGTAGCTTTTTCTCGACCAATGTTAGGTAGACTACTAATGAAGAAAATCTGTGCTTCAGCAACGGATTCAATCTTCTTTACTGGATGAATGGTCGGAACTTTTTTCTCTATGTTTTGTTCCTGTCTTGCCGAAATATAAAGAAAGTCTACTGTTTCTTTGTAGTTGGTTGTTTGAATCATGTTTATCCCATGTTTTGCTAAAGTAAACATTGCTCCCCAAACTGCAGCAGGATTTATTCTGCTATATTTGTAAACAATTGGCAGATAGCCCTCAATTAGAATGAATGGTTTGGGATAAGCCTCTTTTAACAGAAACAACTGGTCGAAAAGGTAACGCCTAGTCAAAGTGTAAATAAAGTCTTGAACAGTCTTCCGTTCAAAAGCGCATTCATCTGAAATCACATAATCACCTTTTTCAAGGTATTCAACATTTACAGTTGCGCCTTTTTCTTTTAGACCGGACAAAATTTTGGAGGCGCTGCTTGCTTCTCTGCTGTCTACGATGATTTTAGGCTGATTTTCGACTTTATCTTCTTTAATATAAGGCGTTAAAGATTCAGAATCCAATATTTTAGTCAACCTCCTATCTAATTATGTCAATTCAAATTAAAAACTATCATCTTAGATCAACGTCACTTGATTGTTTTGAGCTAGGCTTGTTTTACCCTGCTTTTATGTTTCAAATCTTGGCTTTTTGCTGATTTTTTCATGCTTTGATCCAGATTTTCTGCATATTTATACACTCCAGCGTAGGGTTATTCAAAAGAAAAGATGTTATGTTCAATAAAAATTTCGTCTGCCATTGCGTCCATCCTAAACATCAGAAACCACCATTTTTATCTAAACCTTTTAAGATTCTAGGAAAGTTGATAGGTCTTAGCAAAAGTCCACTTCATTGAGTCATTTTTGTCGAATCTTAAGAGATAACTTATCGCCGGCTTTCACATCTAAAATTTTTGAAGCATCTCCTTGATTTATGGCTAACTCTAAAAATCCGCTACTTCCAATAATAACAATAGGAGTTTTAACTGAAACTTCACCGTAAGTCGAACACATTTTTGCATCAATAATTTTTTCTTTCAAAGTTACTGAAAGATTGTCTCCAATTTTTATGTCTGCTGTGTCAAGATGTTTTTTAGTGATATTAGTTATAATATTGCCAAAACAGTCTATGTATATTGCTTCACCATGGATTTCCTGTTCAAAGATGGTAGGCTGAAAGAAAATCGGCATGCAGGGATCCATAATTTCAGGTCCAAATCTTGATGCGGGAATGCCTTTAATCAAATAAGCAGCTACTGGACTAAAAATGTCACGTCCATGAAACGTGTTTGAAACATTTTTTTGCATAAATTTTGAGTTCGTAATACTATATATATGGCTGATTTTCTCTTTTTGCGCTGAAAGCATTAAAAGTCCATTGTCAGGTCCGACATACATGCTGCGTTTAGTTGTAACTATTATAGATCTTCTCTGAGTTCCAACACTTGGATCAACGACTGCCACATGAACTGTTCCTTCAGGAAAAAAGGGTGCAGCCCTAGCTAATATGTAAGCTCCCATCCGGACGTTGTACTTTTCAACCTCGTGACTTATATCAACAATTATAGCTCTCTGACATATTCCTAGAATAACCGCCTTCATTTCTGCAACATACGAGTCTCTTAGGCCAAAGTCAGAAAGCAACGTAACTAAAGGCCATTTCTTCATGCTTCAATATTTTTTGTAATGATATACATAAATGCTTTTTAGATAATTGTCAGATTCTAACCTCTTACATAT
>CAZIFH010000004.1:0-8557 GCA_964539065.1 uncultured Candidatus Bathyarchaeia archaeon
TATTTAAACTATATTTTATAGATGAAGTCATTGCTTCTGTCAGCCAAGTAAGGAATCCCTTGTGATTTTGAATTAAAATCTCACTAAACAGAAAATTGAATTTATTCTTTTATATGACTAAATGTCTAAATTTTGATAGGGTTTCCAATGAAACAGATGATTTATGAGTCTAGCAGGATGAATAAAAAATTAGTTTGTATTTCTGGAGAAAATTGGCTTGAGAAACATGCAACTAAAGAGTTTATGAGATATATGAGAAATATGTTGGACGTAAAGCCCAAAATTGCTGTTTCCAATAAAATGGAAGAAATAATAGTTTCAATAGGAAGAAATCGAGTCACCGAATCATTAATCAAGAAAGAGTTTGTTGCTTTGCCTAATGATTTAGGCGAGGAGGGGTTCATTGTTAAAGCAATCAAAGCAAATGGCATAGAATATCTTATTCTATGCGGAGGTAGTCCTAAAGGAACGTTGTATGCTGTTTATCATTATCTCGAAAAGTTTTGCAGAGTAGGTTTTTTTGGGGATGAAGAATACATACCAAAACTAGATGAAATACCTACTAAGAACGTTGACGTCCTAGAAAAACCGCGGTGGCCTGAAAGACAATATCTTCTATCTGTAGTGTACAGTTACAGCACTTATTGGTGGAGCTGGAAAGAGTGGAAACAAGAAATAGATTGGGCTGCAAAACATCGTTTCAACATCATGAGTTGTCCACCTGGTGCAACTATTGTTTGGAGAAAAGTTTGGAAACACTTTGGAGTTGATGTTCCACCTACAAGTTTATCAGGCCCACCGTTTCTCATGTTCGCAAGTGCACATAAATGGGATCTAAGACCGCCTTTCGATGAAGGGTTCCAAGAATTTATTGATAATCTTTCGCGGAAAATTATTAATTACGGCCGGAAGTTAGGCATAAAGTGGGTCTCTCCTGCAATACCAGGCCTTCAAGTTCCAAAGGAGTTCTATGACACCTACCGTGACTGCGCTTGCTTTATGGATGTCAAATGGTGCAACTTTTCTTCAAAATATATTCATCCCAATGATCCATTATATACTTCCATGTGGAAAATTTTCTTGAAGGAGTACAGCAAACATTATGGCTCCGACCATCTTTGGTGGCTTCCAAACTTCTTTGAGATGGACCCAGGCGAAGAATTGTCTGATCATGAAAAAATTAATCTAAAAAAAGACATAGCCAAAAAAACTTATGAGGCGACTAAGGAGGTTGATCCAACAGCGATCCTAATTTGTTTCGGCTGGACTTTCGCCATCAAGAAATTTTGGCCGAGAAAACATGTAGAGGCTTTCTTAGCGGTGCTTCCAAAAAAAGACGTTCGAGTTTGGGAACTGTGGGAAGACTATCTTTTTCCTTCTAAGAGGGTCTCCCAACCTTTGTATAAGGATCTTAACTACTACTTTGGTAAACCATGGCTTTTGGGGTTCTTGCACTCTTTTGCAGGAGAAACCTCTCTGCATGGAAACCTGGCTGGCACTATTGACCGTGTTAAAGAAGCATCTTTGGATCCTAAAGCAGCAGAATGTTTAGGAATAGCTGTTCAGATGGAAGTAATTCATCATAACCACATTTTCTACGATTTACTTGCTAGACTTGGATGGAATCCAGATAGTATAGATTTAAAATATTTCTTAAAGGATTATGCAGAACGTCGCTATGGAAAAGTTCCAGCTCCAATCATGATTCAATGTCTTGAAGAACTTGTAGCCAGCGTGTACAGTACATCAGATACGACAAGCCCCCTTTATCAACTCCGTATAGAACCAGATATGCTGAGACCAGACTTCAAATATATGCGTGAACCTTCTCTTCTAACTCTTGCTGAAAGAAATAAATTTATTCCTCACCTACAAAAGGCACTGGCAATAGCTTTACAGCTGGTAAACGAACTTAGTTCAAGCCCTCTATACCAGCATGATATTATTGATATTTGCCGCCAGTTCCTAGGTGACCTGTTCAACCTTCATATAGTATGGCTGTATGACGCATTCAAAAAAGGTGACGACACCACTTTCGAAAAGGAGGCAAGGAAAATAGAGGAAATACTCGAAAGTCAAGAAATGATTCTCTCAAGTAACAAATATTTTTGTCTTAAGCCCATTTTAGAAAAAGCTAAAGCTTTGCCTAATGCGCCTAAAGACTTCGATAAACGCATTAAAGATATTCTCACAATTTGGATAGATGAAATTCCTGATTACGCACGTCGAGACTACTATGAGCTGCTCAGGTTCTGCTATCATAAGCGAGTTAGCACATTCATCAAACATCTGCGTGAAAAACTTGATAAAGGAACTTGTGAAATTGACCGAGAAACACTACTAAAATGTTACCATGAGATAGAGTATGAGTTCATCGATAATCCTTTCCCCAGCGATGGGACTGAAAAATATGCCAGCATGTTCAAGGAGGCTGTAACCAAAGCGTTTGAAAAGCATCAACTAAGTGAAGAAGAGTTAAAAATGTGTTTATGTAAAGAAATCTAGAGATTTTTATTCAGACAATATTCTATTAACTATGATCTCTCGGAGTTCTTTAGACAAGCTGGCAAAGTAGGCGCTGAACCCTGTTACTCGCACAATTAACTCAGGGTATTTTGTTGGGTCTTTATGAGCTTCAAGAATCTTCTTCTTATCGATCACATTCATATTAATCATCGTCCCGCCCAAAGAAAAGTGTCCTCTGATGAGCGCCTCAATCTTCTCTAAATCTTCCTTGCCACGTGCAAGAATGGGATCCATATCAAGCTGCAAGGGCGCGGTATTACCGTAACCGCATTGTACAGAAGCAACAGCCACGGCCATTGCTGTAGGCGCTCCACTCGATGTAAACCCAGGATCTGGATTAGCGCCATGCGAAATTGGCGCATTGGCACGTCGTCCGTTAGGCGTAGCGCCAAGGTTTTTACCCATTGATATCATTGAAGCCCACGAAAACAAGCCTGGTATCATGTTGAACCCTGCAGGAGTAGGTTTTGCTTTCACCAATTGAGTAAATGTTTTTGCTATTAAGATAGCCCATTCATCAGCTCTTGAGCCTCCTATGCCGTAGCGTGGTATGTTGCGCAACATCAACCGTATATCTTCTGCATTCTTGAAGTCATTGTCTAAGACTTCTAACAGTTTTTGCCATGTTATACGACCTTCTTTTTCGATCCTTTGCTCTACCGCTGCAAAAGAGTCGGCAACAGTAGCAAGTCCTGAACCGTCAACGCAGATGTTATAGTATTCAACGCCACCATGCGTCACATCCAGACCTTTCTCAACGGGACCATAACAGAATAAATCGAGTACCAACTCAGGGAAGACTTCATGCATGTGTTCAAGATGAAAGTCAATACCTTTCGCGGTGACTTCTACAGCACGTTTGAGGTGTTTTTTGAAAAGTTGCCACAGGAGTTTCACGCTTGGTTCAACACTTGTGTTTGACAACATTTCATGCAATGCAACATTAAACACAGCTACAAAATTGATCTTAACACAGTCGTTCATAGTATATTCTCTTCCAGGAATGGCAAACCAATGACACCCGGAATAGACGCGTTGGCGAGCCAGTTCAACGCTGTAGCCGTTTCGCATAAACCCCTTTATAACTGCTTCCCCTCCAAGAAATTTGGGGAATCCCATCTTATCTTCAAACATGATCTCAACCCCCCTTCTTAGAAGATTTGGATCTAAACCATCATGAACCATAATACCAATATCAGCTGGAGTCTTCAGAAGGTGAACAGCCTCCAATATTAAGTAGGATAACCTGTTAGTTACATCCTTTCCATTAGCATCAGGTCCTCCAAGTTGTATATATTGCTCATCAGTCAACAACATACAAGCTATGTGAAAGATTGCTTCTTCATCACTTAGAATTCCTGCTGCAACATCCCGCTCATAATATGGACGAAGTATCACGTCAAGCTGACCTATAGCTCCACTAATGTTATACATCGCCGCAACTAGTTGGAACCATGATATCCATTGACATGCTTCACGGAAAGTTTGGGGCGGATCTGTTACCAGCCTTTTATTGATTTCAGCAAGCTCTTTCAGATTTTTGCGAAGTTGCGGGTTCTCTTCAGTCTCTGACATTCTTTGCGCGGCCTCTGCATGACGGCTTATCCAATTCTGCGTTCCAAGTATCACGTCTTCTAAGCCATCATAGAAGTCGCTAGCATGGGGGTTAAGTTTTCGATAGTAGCGAACCTTATTAAGAAGCCCTCCCCAACCAAGCTTAAGACCGATAGTCAAATCTGGGCAGAAATGTTGTATCGCACCGATACCATGATAGATGCCGTATTTATTCTGATCGTCCTTCAGATGAGAATAATCGAATTCTGGTTTCCATGCAGGATTACGATACGCTATAAAGTTAACCATGTAGCCACCTGCCATTGAACTCAGAGGATTGATATAAACAGGATGTATTTCTAGAAGTCTTCTGAAATTTGCTCCACATGCTTTAGGACCAAAAAATCCACCACTTGGATGGTTACTCATAGGTTTGAAGCTCTTAATAACCACGTCTTTAACAGCCTCTCCAGCAGACCCCATATACTCGACTAACTCTCGCTCTTCTGGCGGTGGAAGGATTCTGCCTTTGTCGTCCATGTCAATATCTCCAATAACCTCCCGCTTCTCTAAAGTCTGTTTTATTTTGATTTCACGCAGCGCTTCAAGGCGTTGCATAAACGTTAACTCGCCAGTAATCTTTAACATCATACCATCTCCACAAATGGATTATAAGTCAAAAAAGTCTTCAAGTATAAAAGAATGTCGCTAGTGGTTTTCTATTCAAAAAAACACTTTTATGCACCTACGAGACTTGATAAATCAAGTTTAAGATGCGAAATAAAAACAAGTGATGTAGTAATAATTAAACACTCATAAACATATATTTTAGATGACGCTTATCTTAAAAGACAGAAGTTAAAATGTTATCCATAAAAATTGATAGGTCGAGAACATGAGTAAATTGGCAATTTATGGTGGACCTAAAATCCGGGAGACGCCGTTTCCAAGCCGAATGTTAGGTGCTTCTCTTATAGGAGATGAAGAATTAAGGGAATTAGCAGATGTTGTTGCTGAAAAAAGTCCTTTTAGACATTACGGTGTTGGTAATCCACATAAGGTAAAGGATTTCGAAGAAGAAACAAAAAAAATATTGGGCTCAAAATACGTCTTAGCAGTATCGAGTGGATCGGCAGCGCTGTTTTGCGCTGTTGCTGCTTTAGGAATAGATGCCGGCGATGAAGTGATTATGCCTGCTTTTGGATGGTATTCTGTGTACAGCAGTGTTGTCTATGCAGGCGCCTTGCCTGTATTTGCAGAAATAGATGACACACTTAATCTTGACCCTGAAGATTTTGAAAAGAAAATCACAAGCAGAACCAAAGCTGTTATTGTCATCCACTATCAGGGTGGAGCAGCCCGAATGGACGAGATTGTTGCAATAGCAAAATCTAATAACATTAAAATTATTGAAGATTGTGCACAGGCCTTAGGGGGACAATATAAAGGAAAAATGCTTGGTACACTTGGAGACATCGGAATAACTAGTTTTCAGACAAATAAGATACTCACTTGTGGCGAAGGAGGTCTACTATACACTGATTGTGAAGAATATTTTGTGAGAGCTGTCCGTTACCATGACTTAGGTTTTATGAGAACATATTTTAAGGAACAGTTGGAAGACAAAACTTTAGCAGAAGATTCTAAAAGTTTCGCTGGTTGCCAGTTCAGGATGAGCGAACTGCAAGGCGCTTTTATGCTTGCGCAGATTAGAAAACTTCCATATATACTTGAGAGATGTAGACAAAATCATCGAAAGATAAGAGAATACTTTAAGAAAAGTAAGCATTTCACTTTCCGCCCTGTTGATGAAGGTGACTGTGGAATAACGGTATTCATGAAGTTTGCTACAGCTGATGAAGCATCTCTCTTCTCTAAAGCTCTTGCCGCAGAGGGAATACCTATAGGTCCATCTTCATACTGTAAAAATTTACTTGAGAGTTACATAATCAAATCTAAGAAAAAAGCTCAAGAGAACATGCCTCCATTTGGGAAAGGATGTGCAGGTGAAGATGTGATCTATGACAGCACAGTTTTATGTCCAAAAACCAATGAAATATTGTCTCGTTACGTTGCTGTTCCAATTTCTCCAGTGTATTCAGATGAAGATATTGATGATATTATAAAAGGTATTGAAAAGGTTGAGCAAGGATTATACCATTAGTAATTATTGAAATATTGTAAACAAAAAGTGCCTTGCCAAAATTTATTGTATTTTTTAACATAGTAAACACAAGGCTGAATCAAAGGTAATTATAGTTAATCTTTTAAAGTGGATCTTTATCTTAAGGTATGATGAAAATGAAATTCTTCGACTGTAACGCCTCTTTTGGCCCCCTGATGGTTCCGCCGCCTAAGATTGCAAAAACCGCGAATGACCTACTTGATGAAATGGATTTTTGCGGAATAAACGAAGCATTAGTTTATCATGCTGCCCAAATGGATGATTCTCCAATTGTAGGAAATCAACTTTTAGTAGAGGAAACAGAAGGACTTGATAGACTTCATAGAAGTTGGGCAATCTTACCACCTCAAACAGAAGAACTGCCACCGCCAGATGAATTCTTAAATTTGATGAAAAAGTATAAAGTTAGAGCTTTACGTGTATTCCCATCCAAACATAGATATCTTTTAACGAGAACGTCTCTTGGATCACTATATGATCTTCTGATTGAGAAGCACATACCTTTATTTATTTCAATTAAGGAATTTGCCGCTGGAACTTCAGGATGGACTCTTATTGAAGGAATTTTGGCCGATAACCCGGATCTTACACTTGTAGTAACTGATCATGGAACTTGGGGTCAGGATCGTTACTTTAGACCTCTTATAGAAAAATATGAAAATTTTTACATAGACACTTCACGGTATGAGCTTAATGAAGGAATAGAAGCCTTTTGCAAAAAATATGGAGCAGACAAGATGCTGTTCGGAACAGGTTTTCCTGAAATCAAAATAGGCGGGGTGTTGCTGGCTCTAGTCAATGCAGATATAAGTAGTAAAGAAAAGGAGGCAATAGCGTATAGAAACCTTGAAACGCTATTAGGGAGGGTTAGTTTTTGAGGAACCCTTCACTTTTGGCAAAAGAATTTTTAGAGAGAGGAAAATCGGAATCTTGTCCAATAATAGATATGCATGTCCATTATGGGTTAGAACAAGCGATTTACATCCCACACTCTTCAGCTGAAGGGCTCATAAAGAATATGGATCGTAGAGGTATCAAAATGTCTATTATAAGTTCTCTTCAAGCGATGCATTCTGACGGGTTAATGGGCAACAAACTACTGAAAGAAATCATAAAACAGTATCCTTGCCACTTCAAGGGATATTGGAGCATAAATCCAAATTATTGTAATGAATTTTACATGCAAATACAGGAGTTCTCGAAAACTGAGTTTGTAGGTTTCAAATTTTGGTCAGAGTACCATAAATATCCATTGACAGGTAAGAAATATGAGCCTGCTTTAAGGTATGCAGAGGAACATGATTTGCTGATCTTGATGCATGTATGGAAATATAATATAGGTAAAGAAGGTAAAGAGATTTACAATACACCCTCAATGGTGGGAGCGCTAGCTAAAAAGTATCCAAACATAACATTCATAATGGGACATGCAGGATATGGTGAATGGGAGAAAGCAATTGCAGTTGCAAATAAATATTCGAATGTATACCTAGATATCACTTCTTCTTATCGCGTCAACGGTGTCGTTGAGTGGCTTGTTAAAGATGTAGGTTCTGATAGGGTCCTTTTCGGAACAGACACGCCATGGTTTGATCCCTACTGCGGAATAGGGTGCATCCTATTCTCAAAGATAACAGATGAAGACAGACATAACATCTTTCACCGTAACGCGGAGAGAATACTCAAAAAATATATGTGAGTTAACAAATCTTAAGGTTTAATGCATCCAAATAGATTCACAAAGCTTCTAAGCATAGTTGTCGCAATAATTTTCAAAAACTAAAGATTATAAAACCTTCAATATTAGACATAAAGATATTCTTTAATCTAAAAAGACTGGTTAACTTAAATACACCTAACTTTACATATGATTGATGGTTGGTCAAGTTGGTTAAGGATTTCTATCCAGAAAAGTCGAAAGATAAGAGAAATAATACTCTTATGAACTTAGTTCTTGATTCAGTTGAAGAGTTTGGCAAATCTATGGATGATGAAATGTTAGCTGCAGCCCTAATATATAGAGGCATAAAAAAGGGTAGACCCGAAGATATTAAAAAAGCAAATGAACTGGCAGAAAGAGATGTGTATGGAGGCTCATATTTTACACCAGCATTGTATTTCAAATACAAAAAATATTTAACAGAAAAAGCTAGGGAGAACTTGTTGGATGATTTGCGTTTGTCTGTAGCGCCTGGTGCGTGGCTGCGTACGACTAGGCAGGGTTACGGGAACGTTAATATTCCCATGAAGGGTGCTCAGAACTGTATTCTTGCTGGTGAGGCTCTTGGCAAC
>CAZIFH010000005.1:0-4146 GCA_964539065.1 uncultured Candidatus Bathyarchaeia archaeon
GCTCCGTTAGGACCAAGACCATACTTTTCCATAAGAGAATCAGTAGTAATGTAATCTCGAACATCAATGTCTGGAATATAAGGCAAGTTGACAACGCCTGGGTCAAGGTTCATAACAGCAACTTTCTGTTTCTCTTCGCCCATTTCTTCGGCAAAAGAAGAAGTTAGCTGAGACTTGCCTGAACCAGCAGTTCCAACAATAAATGCGGTAAACACAATCTCACTTTTCCCAAAAAATGTTTCTTTCAACCCGTGATAAATAGGTTTTTAGTTGTTCAGCATGAGTTAATAGGTTTAACCTTTCCGCCTTTTTCTTGAATAATCTCCGAAATCTGGATGATTACGCGGGTAAGTCTTTGACGAGAAGCTTTAAGGTCACTTGAGATTGTTGAAAGATGTAGCTCCAGCCTCGGAACCTTTTCAGAACCTTTGGGATGAGACTTAATGTAAACGTAAGGGTTGCATCGCATAACTTCATCAATTAAAGGAGCCAATTGTGACTCTAGTATTCCTCTAACCTCTAAGCTAGCCTCAAAAAACATTAAATCTCCTGAAGCCTTCCTTAAAATGGGGGCGACAGACCCGTCAAAAATAGCCGTCATTTCTGTAGGAACACCTGGAAGTATAACGAGGCTTACATTGCCTTCCTCAAGTAAAACGCCTGGAGCGGTGCCTACAGGGTTCGGTAAAGGCTTCGCATCTTGCGGCAGCTTAGCCATCTTCATTCTGTGAGGAGTCATCTCACAACTCTTTATTTTGCCTTCATCCACATAACGTTGATACCTTTCTTTAAGCATTTGCAACGCCTCTTTGTTTTCTACAAGTTTTCGCCCTAACCCGTTCGCAACTCCTTCAAGAGTCATGTCGTCAAAGGTTGGGCCTAACCCTCCAGTTACAATAATGAATCTAGGAGATCTCTGAATCATTTCATGTACAGCAGCAGAAATATCCTCAAGGTTGTCGCCAACAACCGTTATTCTTTTGACGTTAAGCCCAAGACATGTAACTCTTTTAGCAAGCCAATGCGCATTCGTGTTCAAGGTTTTGCCTATAAGAAGCTCGTTTCCTATGCACAAAATTTCTACATTAAGGTTTGCCAACTATAACCCTCCATTTATTACTAATTTTAACCGTCTGAAACGTAGATTCCTGTTATTTTTTAGCCTTAAAAACCCTACTTTACAAAAAGTTTAAAGCAGCAATTGCCAGTTTTTCTTCGTTAACCTTATTTCTTTTTTGAGAGCCACCATTCAAGATATTCTTTCCGAACCTTCTTGCGTTCCTCCTCCTCAGGTTCTTTATGCACTTTTTGCTGGTTACGCATCTCCATGAGTTCTTGATGAGAAAGTGTTAAACCGCAGCTTTTACATGAATAACGCTTTGTGGCGCTCATATAACGCATTTCGCCCCCGCATTCTGGACAGTATTGCATAATTTCACTCCAACCATAAACAGAAGATACTACGCAAAGCCTAAGAAAAATACCTTTTGGAAAAAGTTTCATGAACTAACAAAAACTTTAAAGACGCAAAACCGCATTTTGAATTTGAAGTAAGCCGGGACCCCCGTTGCCAAGCCTAGAACAAGGCTCAACATGGGGTGGCAGAGCGGAATTGCGCTGGACTCGAGATCCAGTGACTCCTCGAGTCGCAAGGGTTCGAATCCCTTCCCCGGCGCCAACTTAAGGACATGAACTTCTGCCAGTTTAGGTTTTTAGGATACATCACGTACTGCTTTAATCCTAGGAGGTGCATGGAGTTGCTGCGGACGTCCTTCTAGCAGC
Organism: uncultured Candidatus Bathyarchaeia archaeon; assembly: GCA_964539065.1. GTDB lineage: Archaea > Thermoproteota > Bathyarchaeia > Bathyarchaeales > DTEX01 > JAGTRI01. The sequence goes on from CAZIFH010000005.1 coordinate 1,783, forward strand.
CTCCTCTTTAATTTGTTCGTTGACGGTAGGGAATCAAGATAGTTCACGTGTTTAGGGTCGGCAACATATTACAGAATGAGGTAGCTTAATGCTGAGATTGCAAGGTTATCTACAACTCATTCATGGCTGAAGATGTGAGGTTGCTGAAGGATGGGTGTTGTCAAGATTGTTTTGCAAAATCAAGATTATTTGCAGATTGTTGATTTTCTGCATAGAAACATCATGTTTGCGTGGCTGATTTTTTATAAATAGTCTCAGCAAAAACATGTTGGTGTGGATTAGCTTCTCTCAGTCGGCTAAAGAGTGGTGGAGGTATTAAAAAGGAAGAAAGTTAACGCAGCCTACTTAGGTTAAGCATGCAAAGAATGTTGTTAAGTTTATCCTTACGCGTTTAACGTTTCAGCAGTTAATTCTTTTACAGTTTTTGTTATTGCTTGTTTACTGTTGTGTTTCGGTTTCCATCCTAACCTTCCGATTTTGCTTATGTCTAAAAGCATGTTTTTTACGTCGCCCTTCCATCCTTTTCCTCCGTCTACTCCGCCTGTAAACCTGAACTTAACGTTCTTTAGCTCCATTTCTTCAATGACTATTTTTGCTATAGTCTTAACGTCCGTCTGGTCTTCTGAGCCGATGTTGAATATTTCGACTTGTTCACTGGACTTTTTCAGCCCCAAAAATATGGCTTCTGCACAGTCGCTTACGTGAAGGTATGATTTCGTCTGCGTTCCATCCCCAAGTATTTCAAGCTCCTCAGGGTTTGTTTTCAGCTTTTGGATGAAATCAAATATTACGCCGTGTCTGCTTCTTGATCCCACAATGTTTGCAAGCCTGTAGATTACTGCCTTGAAGCCGTAGGTGTAGGCGTAAGCTGATATCAAAGCTTCACATGCAAGTTTTGATGCGCCGTAGGTTGATATTGGCTTTAACGGTGCATAGTCTTCTGGTGTGGGAATTTTTGAGGCTTCGCCGTAAACTGTGGATGTTGATGTGAAAACCAGTGTTGGACGGCTTTCAGCTTTTCTCATAAGCTCTAGAAGGTTGTAAGTTGCAGCAATGTTTTGTTGAAAGTGGATGGTTGGGTCTGTTGAACCCAGTTTGACTTCGGGATTTGCAGCTAAATGGAAAATGGTGTGGAAACGTTCAATTTTTAGTTTCTCGAGGTCAACTGAGCTTAAGAGGTCGCCGTTTATGAATGTGAAGTTCGGCTTGTCAAGCCATTGCCTGACGTTTTCGAGGGAGCCTGCTGAAAGGTTGTCGAAGACGTGAACTTTTTCCCTTCGATTCATAAGTATGTCTACTAGGTGGCTTCCGATAAAGCCTGCGCCTCCTGTAACAAGAATTTTCCTCATGTTAAACTCATCGTCCCTTTGCAAAGAATCTCTTAAGATTCCTTGATTGACTGGCTTGAACGATTATCTTAATCTCCCCTATCAACTGTTTTCGCATAGGTTTTAAACTTATTTGGAGGAGATTAAAAACTTTAAGTTTTAATATTTTTCAAATTGTGTTTCTTGTAGTTCGTTTTTAATTGACGATGATTCTATATGGAGCTTTATTTTTCCTTTTTCATTTCTTGGATTAAGCTTTCTATTTCCTTCATTTTTTCTTTGCTGAGCGTTACTTCGGGGAGTCCCTTTGTGACAGCTTCTTCAATTATGTCTTCGATGAGTCTTAGACGCTCGTTTATTCTTTTAACTTCATCGTAAATCATTTCAAGTGTGACTTGAGTGTCCATTTTGCTTCACTGAATAAACATTGTTTATGAGATTTATGTTTCTTTCACTCTCACTCTCAAAGGATTTGCTGGGCTTTATCAAAGTAGGTTTGCGTGTGCACGCTCTTTTTGGGGGGTGGGTAGATTCATAAACTTTCTAGACGGTTTATTTGATGGGTTTATCTTTTCAATGTTGTTAAATTAGGATTTTTGTTATGAGCTTTGCTGCTTTTTCGCCGAGTATCTCTTTTACGAGTTGGGCATCTTCTTTGTTTAGGGTTTTTAACGCTCTTGTTATGGCTGTATAGGCTGCTGCGCCTATGGCTATGTATAGTGGCAAGAATAGCTTGTTGTATGTGATTTTTTGTGTGGCTAATACAGCGAGGGTCATTGTTGTGGCGGATGCGACGGCTTTCCATGCTGTTTGACGGTCTATTTCTATTTTGACTGTATTTGATAGGAAGTAAACGCTTAAGGTGAAGGATAGTAGATTTGATGTTCCCCTAACGATTGCTAAGCCTGTTAAGCCTAGAAACTGAAGTGTTGGCAGCATGGTTAGGCTTATGGCTACAGACGTTAGGTTTACAAGCAGTATGGTTTTGGTTTTTCCGTAGATGAGGAGGAGGTTGCTGAAGGCTGGTGAAAATCCG
>CAZIFH010000006.1:0-4129 GCA_964539065.1 uncultured Candidatus Bathyarchaeia archaeon
ACTCTACAACCAGTACAAGAACGCTTATATCCACAACAGACCATTCACTAAAACAGGCACAGCACAAAAAGCTAACCTATAACTGCACACGACCAAAAAATTTAATTTATTGCAGTTCTAGGCGCATTGATTTTTAAATTATTTCACCCTCTAAATAAGTCGAAAAGGCTTTTGTGACTTTTACAGTCAAAAATCTGCCTATTAGATTTCTTGCATCTTTCACAACTATAGGTTTATAGGCAAAATTCCTTCCAATCCATGTTTGATCTTTACCTTTTTCGTCTATAAGAATTTCGCCACTCCAACCTAACCACCTTTTGTTTCTTTCCAACGATAAAAATTTTACTAGTCGCGTTAAAATCCGGCTTCTATTCTTCACCTCAACGACGTTTAACTTCTCCATTTTCTCTGCATATGTGTTTGGACGTGGAAAAAATCTTGAGATGTTAACAATGTCTGGCTTCACCTTCTCAACCAGATTAATTGTTTTCTTAAAATCACTTTCAGTTTCTCCAGGAAATCCACAGATGATATCGGTTGAAAGGGTTATATCTGGAATTTTCTTTTTGAACTCAAAGACTATTTTTAGAAAATCTTCAATAGAATATTTACGGTTCATCCTTTTCAAAGTAGAATCGTCTCCGCTCTGAACTGGGAGATGCAGAAATTTGAAGATTCTATCATTCTTGAAGATTTCTAAAAGATCGTCCAGTATACAAAAAATGTTATCGGGATTCATCATTCCGACTCTAATCCAATATTTGCCATTAACTTTACAGCATTCACGTAAAAGCTCGGCGAGATTTGTGCCAGTATCCAATCCATAGGCTCCAGCATCCTGAGAAGTTAGCCAAACTTCCTTTGCGCCAAATCTAATTGCTTGATCTAAACTCTGGACAATTGCTTCTATGGGATATGAGAATAGTGTTCCCCGAGCAACCCTGACGCAACAAAAAGTGCACGCTCCAACACACCCCTCTGAAATCGGAATTATCTCAATAGGAAAAATAAGATTAATTCGTGGCTGATCAAGTTTTAGTAAAGGTTTATTTGAGACAAAGATTCTTCTTTTTTCACCATTTTCTGCGGATTTAACTGCATCCAGTATTTTGTTTATACTATGTGGATCAAGAGAGGCTGAAAAGTCTGGTGCAGCTTTAAGAATCGCTTTCTGATTGATTCTGGAAAGACAACCAGTAATTATAAGTGGCTTTTTTGTTTGGCTAAGTAATCTTAATCTTCCTAAAATGCGATCTTCAGTTTGCTTCTTAACTCCACATGTGTTAACCAAAATAATATTGGCTGAGCCAACATCATTGGTGATGTAGTAGCCCGCATTAATTAATTGCCCCATGAGAATCTCAAAATCAAATGTGTTAGCGGTGCAACCGTAACTCTCAGCATACACCGCTTTACCATGACCAAATTTTTCTTTCATTTTTGAATATTCACTGTTTCTAGAGATTATACTTAGTTGTCAAAAACAACCAATCATATCCTTCTAGAAAGTGGATATAAAGATAACTATTCTTCCAAAATTTTGTTTTTCTGAAAGCGTTTTTAATTAGTTTTTAGGTGATGCAACATCCTTTTGTCAGCTTCTGTAGTCTGAATAAGATAGGGAGTTGGTAGATCAAGATCCCCTGAGGGATCTTCCGACTTCATTCATGTAGCATCTGGTTGTTCACGTTTAAGTTGTTTTTGATATGCGTCTTTGATGTAGTCTGAAAACGTGTAGCCTTCTTTCTTGGTATATTCCATTCCGATCTTCGCGTAGAGGGTCTGTATTACTTTTTCTAAAATTATTTTTGCGCTGTATCCATAGAGGGCTTTGAGTTCTTTTGCGAACTGCTCAGGCTTCTCGATGACCTCGTCTCTTTTGATAGCTGAATAGATCTCTAAGAAGTGGAGGATGATCTCGCCGAAAGGCATACTCTCAAGAAAAGACTCTACTACGAGGCTGTTGAATCTCTTTTTCGCTTCATCGGGGGGGCCAAAATTCTCACTTTATCTTTAGATTATTGGTGTAAGTTTTGGCATAACATAGCCGTTTGATACGTCCATTTCAACGGCGTGGAAGCCTGTTCTAGGCTTTATGCCATAAACAATAGGGATTCCGAGTTGTCGAGTTATCTTCAAGTGAACATCTGCTATTGAAGCGAGGATTTTCGCCAGTCTTGGATAGCCTGGCTTAAGGATGAGTATACCCAGACCTCCAGTTTCCCTTATCCTTGAAGCGTCAAAACTCCAGACTGAAATCGCCTCTTTTAATCCATAAGCGTTTATGAGCATATCTGCTCCAGTTACTCGCAGTATGGGTTGTCCTGTTCTCTCCATCAGCTCCTTCTCAACCTCTAAATATCGCTTATAGTCCTCTGAAACGTCCTCACCCTTGAAGGAAACAAGGTAAGGCTTCAATTTAATTCCATAATCGCTTTTAACGCATACTCTAAGAAGATTGGTTATCTCATCCCTTGTTAAGCCTCCCTCCTCACCCTTCTTTATCACAAGATTGACGTCTACACCAGCTGAGGGAATTACAATTACACCTCTCCCATGAGTGACGAAATTCCAGGATGTTGGAACCCCTAAAAGGTGATATTGTAATGTTGAAACGTGCTCCTCAACTTCTAAAAGGACAGTTGAACCTTTAGGGTAGCCTCCGCCCAGCATCATGTCCAGATCAGGTGAGCCTGAAGAGAAATATTGCGCCGTGTCGAGTTGGGGCTTAAATCTTTGCGGCTTATCAACCGGTTTTACTTTGAAGGATGGGAAGAGTTTGAAGCGGTCGTAAAGCGTAAATACAAATTCTGTTTCTGGAGTTGGAGTCCCTCTGATCTTAACCAGCTCAAGTTGTCTTAAGTGTCTCCCCCCTTCTAGACGGTATTTCTTGAGATAGATTAATCCGTCGGCAACAAATCCTTCTATGCCATGAGCCACTTTATCCTCGCATGAGCTTTCCGCGATAAGTAGAGTGGTGCATTTAAGGGCTCTGCAAATCTTGCTCAAAACCGAATGAAGCAGCACCCTTATTTCATGGGGGTCCTTAAATGCTTGAGTAATGGCAGATAACGAATCGATTACTAAGCGTTTCGCCTTGGCTTGCATTACTTCTTCCAAAATCATATTAACAATATATGACGCACCTTCCTCCTTAACAGTTAAAAGATCTAGAAAGCGGAATTTTCCCTCCTCCTCAAGCTTTTCGAAATATAATCCTAAAGCCTTCATGTTTTCATAGAAGAATTCTCTGCTCTCAGCAAAGCTCGCGTAAACACCACTTTCATCATAGTCAGCACATCCATGATAAAGAAATTGGGCGGAAAATGTGGTTTTGCCAGTTCCAGGACAACCAGCTAAAACAATTAAACTGCCAATAGGAAAACCTCCTCCAAGAATAACATCAAAACCCTCTACACCAGTGGTAACAAAACATCCCATCGAGCCGCCACCTCTCTATAAAATTTTTTAATAAATTTTTGCTTTGTGGATTAATTAAGGTTTTTCTGTATTTTCTCTGTTATTCTATAGGTGAGAATGAGGATGAGTTTTCATGGAGTGGAAGAGCGTTGATGAAAGGCTTGTTAAACGTGGTGAACTGCTTCTTAGCTTGGAGTTTCTGGAGAGGTATGAGGATGAGTGAGAGGCCATGAATCGATGTAAAGAAGGTCGACCTTTCACCTTGACTCGCTCTCACATCGAATTCCTAGCTGTTGTCCGATATCTTTTTGGTTTATCTTACAAGCAGCTTGAAGGCTTCACAATGGATTTGAACCGTCTGCTTCGAAGGCTTTCACCAGCAGACTATTCAGGTCTAAGGAGACGTGTACTGGAGGTAGATCTTTCGCCGTACGAGGATGTTGAAGGTTCAGACGATGTCGTCATAGCTGTTGACTCGACTGGAGTCCGTGTGCATAAGGCTGGATGATGGGTTGAACGCGAGCATGGAAAGAAGAAACGTTACGTCGAGATCCACCTTGCTGTGGACGTGGAGACGAAGCAAGCCCTAGCATTGATGGTTACCACGGACGGCACACACGACTCAAGAGTCTTCTCCAAGCTGTTGAGGAAGGCTGAGAGGCACAGAAGAGTCTCTAAGGTTTATGGGGACGGAGCGTTCGACAATTCA
>CAZIFH010000007.1:0-9278 GCA_964539065.1 uncultured Candidatus Bathyarchaeia archaeon
ATCGAATTGATATTTCAATTGATTTTTTAATCATGCACTAATTTGAGTTTGGGAATACTTTAAATCTTTGGCAACAGTTTCTCTATATTGAGATGATTATTTGGTGGAAATTAAGGCTTACGTCTTATGTAAGGTTCATTCTGGCACCGAAAGAGAAGTGTGCAACATGATAACCCAATATTCTAATGTTTCAGAAGCTGCTATATTGTATGGCGAATATGATGTAATAGTTGTTTTAAAAGCCAATACCTTGCAGCAGCTGGATTTCATAATTGACAAAATACGTATGATACCCAGCATCACATTCACATCAACTGTAATTGTAGGAAAGAAATACAAAGAAAACGGGGCAATTTCAATAGGCAAATCTTAATTCAAAATCTTTCATCAGTGTTTCTAGCATGCTTTATCCGCGTAACTTAAAAATTAGTATAAATACGGTGGCATGTTGGCCTCGGAAAAGAGATTGTTCATTGATAAATTTGAAACTACATTTCTATTAATCTTCGTTTTTTACATTATTGTATTGACTATCAATATAATGGTGCACGTAGCAAGTATTTATACTGCCCCAAGTTTAAAAGAAGACCTTGCATCTTCATTAAAAACACCTTGGGGAATTGTAACATCTCTCTTTGTTCATTCAGACACTCCCCATTTAATTAACAACATGGTGGCCTTATTCCTTTTTCTTTTGTTGCTGCTTTCTCTAAATTTATTGTACTCGAAAAATGAACTCAAATCACAGATTATGAATTCGATCATTACGATTTTTTCAATTCCCATATTATTAAATGCTATTTGGGCAATCTGTCATCCGGAGATTAAAGTCTACGGTTCTTCGGGGATAGTTTATGCTCTACAAGGCGTATGTTTTGGTTTCTCATTTTTGAATTCATTAAAGATTCGAAAAATTCGATGGATATCTCGCGTCGAAAAAAGACATCTATTATTAATTTTTTTGTTCAACATAATAGTTTTTACAATTTTTATAATTGGGTTTATAGTTTCACCAATAGAAATTCTTAGAGATAAGGATGAAGCGACTGTTTGGCTTCATGGTTTTTCTTTCTTTTTTGGTTTCATTACAGTTATTATGCTTTTCATGTTACATATATTAAATTATATACAAAAATAAAAAGTCTTGCATATTCAGATTATAAAACTCTGAGTAACTTTCTATCTTAAATGAAATAAGAGGATTTTCAATTTGATATAACAACGTTTTCCATAATATAAAAAATCTTATATTCAACATAGTCGATATGGGTTTTACGTGAATATAAAATGAAAGGAAAGAAAATTGCATTATCTTTTCTATTAGTTCTATTCGTTGCAACATTAGTTCCAGTAAAAACATATGCTCAAGAAGTTCCATATGGACCTTGGATAGACCAAATCACTTTCCAAGCTGAAGCAGATCAGTCCCGTGTCTTAAGTATGCTCGAAAACAACGAAATCCAAATGTATCTGTCAGACATTAACGACGCAGATGTTTTTGCCAGTGTAAAAACATCCACGAAAGTAGGATATAGCATGTCTTATGGATTGTATTACGATTTAACATTCAACCCATATGGAGATTTAACGAACCCAACCTTTGCTGATGGCAGACTTAATCCTTTCTGTGACCCTAAGATAAGAGAAGCAATGAACATACTTATTGACCGAAATTACATTGCTGAGGAACTGCTGCGAGGCATGGCTAAACCAAAATTGTTCTGTCTAACATCTGCATTTCCAGAATATGGAAAACTAGCAGATATCCTCATGACTCTAGAAGCGAAATATAGCTATAATTTTGATGAGGCTAAACGCATTATTTTCGAAAGAATGGTTGAGTTAGGCGCAGTTTACAGTGAAGGAACATGGACATACAATGGCAATCCAGTAACAATAAAAATGATAATTAGAGTGGACGATCCCGCGCGAACAAAAATAGGAAACTATGTCGGCGATCAGCTTAAACTTCTCGGATTCACGGTGGAACGGTCATATAGAACAAGCCGGGAAGCTTCACCAATTTGGAGGGCAGTTTCGGTACCTCTCTCTCAAGGAGCCTTCTCAATATACACTGGAGGTTGGATAACAACAGCTGTTGATAGAGACTCTTCAAGCAACTTTGCCTTCTTCTATACACCACGTGGCGCAGGCACAGGTCCATTGTGGCTGGGATATAAACCAGACCCAATATTCCAAGAAGTAGCCTATAGACTATCTGACTCTGACTGGAGCACTTTTGAGGAAAGACAAGCTTTAATGGCGCAAGCAGCTGAGCTATCTTTGAAGGATTCTGCAAGAATCTTTGTTGTTGACCAAGTGATTCCATACGTATACAGAAACGAAATTCAGGTTGCATCTGACCTTGCAAGCGGATTGTTTGCAAACGCAATAAGCTCAAGAACAATAAGATATGCTGGTACAACAGGAGGAACCGTTAAAGCTGCTGCTCGAGAGGTACTTGTTGATCCGTGGAACTGGATTGCTGGAACCAACTGGGCTATGGATGCAAACTTAATACTTCCAACAGTCGACAGCGAATACATTAACAATCCATATACTGGATTGCCAATGGCAAACAGAGTTGAGAGCGTCACTGTAGATGTTCTTACAGGTACACAAATTATTGCTAGTAGCCCGTGGTTAACTCTCAATTTCGTTGACAGTATTCCGGTCCCGACTGATGCTTGGTATGAATGGGATTCTGCTAACCAGCAAGTAGTCACTGCACCATCAGGTCTTACTGCACTGGCAAAGGTCACTGTAAACTATGGCGATATCTTAGGAAAAGTAAAGTACCATGATGGTTCTGTGATGACTCTTGCAGACTGGGTTCTCACGTGGGCACTTGACTTTGAAAGAAATGATCCAAATAGTGTATTTTACGATGCCTCGTCTGCACCTAACTTTGAACTCTTCAAAACATTATTCAAAGGATGGAAGATAGTTTCCACGAATCCTTTCGTCATCGAAATATACCTTGACTATCAAGCTTTAGAGGCAGAGTTCATCTTCACAAGAGCTGTTACGCTGACTCAGATCGACTCGCCAACATGGGGTCTCGGTCAATTCTGGCCAAGCATGCCATGGCACGTAAAAGCAATAGGCATGTTAGCTGAAGAAAAAGGACTGCTGGCATTCTCCGCTGATAAAGCATCTAGCACTGGCGTTGAATGGATGAGCTACATTGGTGGACCAAGCATATCTATATTACACAACATGCTGACGGAAGCGCTAGCTACTGGCTATGTACCCTTTGAAAAATTCGCTGATGATTATGTTACTGCTGAAGAAGTCACTGAAAGATATACCAAACTTCAAGACTGGTATGAACAACACAATCACTTCTGGGTGGCAAATGGGCCATTTTACTTGGGCACTGTTGACTTTACAGGTCACGTTGCTGTAATTGGCGCGTTTAGAGACTACACTTACAAGGCAGACAGATGGTCATATTTGGCTTCACCACCTATCCCAGAATCTTCGGTTCAAGTTCCAACAAACGTTGTTCCAGGTTTGGAAGCTCAATTCATTCTGTCTTTGACAAGTCAAGGAACGGCATATCCGAACGACAGAATTGACTTCGTAAAATATGTAATAATTGATTCAACAGGTGTAACTAAAGCTTCAGGCTCTGCAACAGCTACAGATGCAGGAAAATGGACAGTTAGCTTAACAGGTACAGAAACTGCAGCATTGCTTCCTGGAACCTACACTCTTGTCACAATAGCATTGAGCAAAGACGTAGGTGTTCCTGGAATTGCGAGAACACCATTTATAGTGATTCCTGAATTGAGCTACTTCCAGACATTGCTGTCACAGACAAGAGCAGACCTAAGCGCGAGTGTATCCTCTCTTGAATCCTCTCTGTCTACCCGCATTACTTCGCTTGAAGGAGCTGTCAATGCGACGCAAACAACAATGTATGCTGCAATCGGAATTGCAGTAGTAGCATTGCTCATAGCAGTGTACGCCATAATTAAAAAGTAGAGGTAACCTCTCTACATCCCTTCTTTTTTTAAAAAAAAGACTTTAACAGTGTATAGATTTAAATTCAATTACTATTAAATTCCAGAAAGATTTCTCAATGTTTATATAGAAGAAATTAAAAAGAAGGCAAGAAGGTTTCCCAGATGGCAGCGAAAGACTTAGTCAAGTTCGTTGCAAAGAGAGCGATTACGATTTTAATTGTCATCATTATTGCAGCTTATTTAACGATACTTATCGCCAATATGGGTGGTTATGTTGACGAGATCATGAAAAGCGAGATCATCTTAAGTGTCACAACGCGATTTCAAAATGACCCTGCGTTCAAAAACTATCCTCAAGAACTTCGGGACAAACTGATTAACGAAACTATTATGGTAGAATTTAAACGAATTGGGCTTGATCAGCCATTTATTATAAGAAGCTTTATTTATCTTAAAAACGGGTTGACGCTGGATCTAGGGAGAGCACTTTTTTTGACAAGTGATAGTGGATCTAGAATGGTAAAAAACATCATACTGGAAAGAGTTCCACAAACCATCATGCTTTTTACTACTGCAACGTTGATCAACTTTTTCCTAAGCTTATTCATAGGCCTCTATCTTTCAAGACACCACGGAAGTTTTCTTGATAAGTTATTTATTGCTGGAGCTCCTACATCAGTTATACCTGGATGGTTCTATGGAATTTTTCTGATAATAATTTTCGCTGCGTATTTTAATGTTCTGCCATACGGTGGCTATATAGATGTTCCTCCTCCTACCACTCAGCTGGATTATACTCTTAGTGTACTTAAACACATGATTCTTCCGCTAGCCTCATGGATAATATCAGCCTTTTTTCTAGGAGCCTATAGCAATAGAACCTTTTTTTTAATATTTTCAACTGAGGATTACGTAGAAGCAGCTCGTGCTAAAGGTGTGCCACCTAGGCAAATTGAGACAAAATACATTCTTCGACCTTCTCTTCCACCAATTGTTACTTCACTTGCTCTTGGCTTAGTGAACTCTTGGAGCGGAGCAATGATTACTGAAACTGTCTTCAATTGGCGAGGATTAGGACTGCTTACTTATGCTGCGATTAGCGCTACAGATACGCCCGTAATAATCGGAGTAACGATAATCTACGCTTATTTGCTAGGAGCAACCGTGTTACTTTTGGATATAATTTATGGATTTATTGATCCACGAATAAAAATGGGGAGGACTAGCTGATATAAATGTCGTCAGAAGGATATGAATTCACATTAAAAAGTACAATAAAAGATCTATTGACATATAAGTCAGGCATTTTCGGAGCCCTTTTCCTAATACTGTTATTGGCAATATCAGTATACGCCATTGTAGCCTTACCATATGATGAAACCGTAAGATTGTGGAGAGGTGAAGGCGGCGTTTGGCTTGAGAATCCCAGAAATGCTCAACCGTACTGGGTGAAGTATCTTGGACAAAATCTACCTGAAACAATAAAAAGAGACTCAACTCAGCCAGAATTAGGAGGAACGGTAAAAATTGTTACTCCAATCCCTCAAACTGATATGAAGCTTGCTCGAATCTCTTTTACATTTGATTTTTCGTATGACGGCTTTCCAAGCGAAATAAATATCTTCTTTTCAGCGAAATATAATGGAAGTGCTCCGCTATTAAATATCTATTGGGTTAAACCCAGCGGAACGGAAATTAGACTTCTAACCTATATTCCAAGAAGCCAAGAAGACAAACTATATTTGTCTGTTAATCAACAAGCCGCTAATGCGCTTAGTCTATACCTAAATAGCGTCCTTGGAAAAAGTCCCTCTATTCCTCTGCCAATTGAATATTCATTATTTGCTGTTGAAGACTCGTCGATGAATAGCTCAGCGACAGCAAAACCTCTTAAAGGAACGTACAGGCTATACATTGATGGCACACTCTTTGGGAAAGACTCTGACATCGATGCAAAACTAATCGTATATGGTAGAGTCTACGGTATGGCAGGAACAGATAACCAAAGAAGAGACTTAACGATAGCGTTGCTATGGGGAACGCCTATCGCTCTCGCCTTCGGGTTAACAGCCTCGGCTACAATAACCTTTCTTGAATTGCTGTTAGCTACAATTAGCGGGTATTACGGAGGAAAAATCGATTCCGTCATACAAAGAATTACCGAAATATACATGATTCTTCCTTTTCTACCTATTCTGATTATGGTGTCAACATTTTATAAGTTGGACTTGCTTGTTCTTATCTTAGTCGTAATAGCACTAAGCATTTTTGGAGGAGGAATAAAAAGCACAAGAGCACTTGTCATGCAAATAAAAGAATACCCATACATAGAGGCAGCAAAAGCATACGGCGCTAGCTCAAAAAGAATAGTTTTCCTTTACATTATACCAAAAATATTGCCACCGGTAATTCCGACACTCATAGCTTCTGTGCCCTCTTACGTCTTCCTCGAAGCTGCGCTGGCAATCTTAGGACTCGGAATTCCAAACTTGCCCTCATGGGGTAAAGTCATAAACGAAAGCTTTAACGCAGGAGCCTTATACAAAGGCTATTATTATTGGGTTCTTGAACCGGCATTTATGCTGATTCTAACGGCTCTTGCCTTTTCTTTTCTTGGTTTTGCGCTGGATAAAATTGTGAATCCAAAACTTAGAGAGGTCTAGGTAACTGGTGAAAACCTTGGCAGAGAACATCCTTGAATGTAAAAACCTAGTTTTACATTATTCAACTAGAAAGGGCGTGGTAAAAGCAGTTAACGATGTTACATTTAGTTTGCAAAAAAGCGAATCATTAGCATTGGTAGGCGAGTCTGGATGTGGAAAAAGTTCACTCGCGAAAGCTATCATTAGATTACTGCCAAGGAACATAGAAAAATATTCTGGTCAAATTTTAGTCAATGGCCAAGACACAATGACGCTTAGTGAAAAAGAGTTCCGAGAAGAAATTAGATGGAAGAAAATTTCAATGGTTTTTCAAGGAGCAATGAACTCTCTAAATCCTGTGCTTAAGGTGGGTTACCAGGTTGCGGAACCTTTATTAATCCATGAAAAAATGAAAAAGCATAAAGCCTTAGAAAAGGCTAAAGAAGCCTTATCTATTGTTGGTATTCACGAATCTTTTGTTGAAAGATACCCGTTTGAGCTTAGTGGCGGAATGAAACAAAGAGTAGTCATAGCTATGGCTCTAGTTACGAATCCTTCGATCCTTATTCTTGATGAACCCACATCAGCTTTAGACGTCATAACACAAGCAAATATCATGAACCTCCTTAAAAGACTGAAAAAGGAAAGGGGATTAAGTTACTTTTTCATAACGCATGATATAGCGTTAAGCAGCGAATTGGCTGACAAAATTGCTGTCATGTACGCTGGTGAAATCCAAGAAATTGCATCTGCTGATATTTTTTACAAAAAGGCAACCCATCCTTATTCTCAAAAGCTTATGGCAAGTGTACCAACTCTCAGAATAGATAAAAAACCCGAATTCATCGTTGGATCACCGCCAAGCCTAATTAATCCGCCATCAGGATGTAAATTCCATCCACGTTGCACTTTAGCTTTTTACAAATGTACAAAAGAAAGCCCTCCACTTTCTGACCTTGGATCAGGGCATTTAGTAAAATGCTGGTTGTTTGAGGAACATAAGGAAGCAGAACGATATGAACGAAGAACTACTTAGGGTCAGCGGACTTAAAAAATATTTCGAGATGAGGAAAGGGATTTTTTCCAGTCCTATTTACGTCAGAGCAGTCGATAACGTAAGCTTCTCACTAGGAAAAGGAGAAGCAATTTCACTTGTTGGCGAATCGGGAAGCGGAAAAACCACTCTTGGCAAAACATTATTAAGACTTTATAAACCCACTGAAGGCCAAATCATAGTTAAAGGGAAAGACATAACCTATGTTGATACAAAGGAACTGATGTGGTATCGGAGAGTAACATCAATCATCGAACAAGACCCTTATGGAGCGCTACCGTCATTTTTCACAATATATAGAATCCTTGAAGAACCCCTACTTATACATAAATTTGGAAATTCGAATGAGAGACAAAAAAGAATTTGCGAGGTTCTTGAAAAAGTAAGATTGACACCAATTGAAGATTTTGCGCAAAAGTACCCTCATATGTTAAGCGGAGGACAACTACAAAGAGTCGCAATAGCGAGAGCTCTTACACTCAACCCAGAACTCGTAATTGCCGACGAACCAGTTTCAATGTTGGATGCGTCCGTTAGGATCGAAATTTTAACCCTTTTGAAAGAACTTCAAGAAACCTTAGGTATAAGTTTCATTTATATTACTCACGACTTGACAACAACGAAATATTTCTCAGAAAGATTGTTCATTATGTATGCTGGAAAAATAGTGGAGTCTGGAAAAATGTTTGAAGTTATTCATAATCCCCAGCATCCTTACACTGAGGCTCTTCTGAAAGCAATACCCGATCCTGATGCAGAAAACAGAAAGATTCTTAGAGATATTCCGCCAGGAGAGCCTCCAAATCTGGTTAATCCCCCAATGGGATGTAGGTTTCATCCAAGGTGCCCATATAAAATGGATATCTGCGAAAAAGAAGAGCCCCTTAGTTTTGAACTTGAACCTAAGCATATTTCACTTTGTTGGCTTCACAACAACAGGAAATGACAGTTGTTCATACACTAAAGTTTTTTGTAGCTGGTTCTAAGTCGACGCCAGTTAGCAAGAAATTTATGGTTATAAATGAAGATAAAAAACCTCAAATAACTGGTTAGACACAGTGAAAGTCCAATAATAATCTGTAATTAGAGCGATGTTAGGGGTTGTAAGCTGGTATGCCCTGTCGGTTTAGTGTAATCATTCCAGTCTACCGAGAATCAGATCTTCTGGAGGCATTGCTTGACGATCTAATAGAAAATAAGTATGAAAATAAGGAAATTGTGGCTGTGGTTGATGAACCGACGGAAAAGAGCTTATTTTTGGCAAACAAATATTCGAAAAAAGCTCGTTTTGTGTTAAATGGGGAAAGAAAAGGAAAAGCTAATGTGCTTAACGAGGTTGTTGAAGATGCAAAAGGCGACATTTTATTTTTTCTTGATGCTGATACTAATCTGGGCAATAATTCGGAAAACATTTTTGAAGTCATAAGCAGAGAAATAAAGGATTCTGAAGTAGTTGAAATTAGGAAGGATATAATTCGTGACTCTTTCGTCGCAAAAATTGTAAGCTACGATTACTTGGGCTTTAATTTTACTAACTGGTTTTTTTCCAAGAAACTAAGTCGGTGCTTGGGATTGAACGGAGCCGCCTTCGCTATTAAACGGGAAACCTTC
>CAZIFH010000008.1:0-4348 GCA_964539065.1 uncultured Candidatus Bathyarchaeia archaeon
CAAGTTTTACATTCCGAAAATCGTCAAAAATGACTTTATGTGCATCATCAATTGTAAGCGTCTCTTTTGTTTCGGATTCCATTGGCCCTCAACATGAACTATTACGGATTCTTCAATTAAACTGTTCGCTTTACCGAAATATATATTGCATACTGTTCTGGGTCACTAGGTAAATTGACTTCAAAATAAATTAACGCATATTCCGATAACGCCAAATATCAGAACGTTTAGCCTATCCTCATTGGTTTAGTCGATTATAATCACTTCTCTTTGGTGAGAGAATTGAATTCTTTAAGGGTTCTCAGCATAATTAGAAAAGCAATAAATATTTGCAGGACACGATTTTTAAGGCTTTTCAAGATAATATTTCAAACAGGATCTCAGTTGTGAGGGTTCAACTTTAGATCCACATCTTTCCAATCAAAGGCTCGTTCACTCCTTGAACAACACAAGGCTAAGAACCGCTTCAATCGTCAGGGAAGCTCGTTGAAAAATTCTAAAAACATATAACTGGAGGTAATCTACATCATATCTAAAAGGGATGCTTTCATGAAGTCGCCTTTTGTTATAATTAGCGATAGAAGTTTCACGCTTATAAAAAAGATCATAGACGAAGCTGAAAGATACATAAAACTTGCAAGTTTTCTATTTTATGATGAGAAACTATGTGATCTTCTTATCGAAAAGAGAAAGGTGGATGACATTGAAATAGAAGTTTTGACAACCCCCGCCTGAAGCTGCTGAGTCAGATGATTTAAAGAATTTCGCAGCTGGTATACAGAATAAAATGAAAAAATCTGGGATTAAACTAATACCTTGTGATTGGGAAGTTGGTCAACCTGAGTTAACGATCGCAACAAGAGCTGGAGGCAGGATTCCACGATGGTTCGCTATGCATGCTAAATGCTTAGTTACTGATAAGTGCGCCCTTGTCACCTCAGCAGATATTACCCAGACTTTTTCTCTCAACTGGGATTGGAATACGCATGTAATATATACGGACTCTGAACGGATAACATTGCTTCATCAAAAATATGAGAAATTGAAAGATACATTTTTGAATATCCCCTCTTACATTAGTTCTGAGTACATAGATACTACAGTTTCACCGAGGAAGCTAATAAGAGGATACCCGCTTGATAAAGTACCCAAATTAACTTTTTTACAAGATGGTTTTTACTTCTCGCCTCATGAAGCCTTTGGCAGAGAGATTATTGGAAAAGCAATTCAAGATGCTGATGAGTTTATTTACCTTATATTTGAGACAATCTATGATGATGAAATCGCCCAATTTATTATAAGAAAATTGATCAGCGATCCTGACATAGACTTCAGAATTATAACATCGTCTTTAACTGAGTATGTTCAAAATCCAGCGAAAACAAGGGCGACTTTTGTTCAACTAGCCTCATATGGTGCCAAAATAAGATCCATGAAAAATCTTCGGGCTAAAATGCTGGTTACTGATAAAGCACTCATAAGTGGCTCTTTTGATCTCGTTAGGATGGGCATTGGTACAATAAGATCCATTAAAAAGGGTCTAAAAGCATTAGTAGCAAGTACCGAGATAATAGATGTAAATGTTCATAGTGAATATATCAGAGACGCAAAAGCGGGATTTTTAGAGGTTTTCGGTAGATCCGCCGATGAATACGGTTTATGGTTCTCAAAGGATGCGGAAAACATTTTACGTTCAGCAGGAGCTAAAATGATAGCGAAAGATGCTAAAGAATTTCTAGGCTATATGATATTTAATGAAGGAAGAATATCTTTTGAACGAATTAAAAGAATATCCTTAATTGCCGTTGAAATTGCTAAAATACGAAATAAGTCTAGACCTTATATAAAAGTGGAGAGCATTCAGAAAGCTGAGCAAATATTACTTCTGCAGGATAGAAATGAACTTAATGAGGAGAGTATTCGCGAAATTCTAGGAGTATTAGATGCACAACCCTTTCTAAGAAAATTAAGAAATATCTTTCAGGAACAATTCGTCCGCCGACATTCCAGCTCCATCGAACCATAAGGAAAGTGACCATTTAGCCATTGTTACATTTAGCCCCTTTTCTTTCAGCTTCTCAGTTATAGTTTCTGAAATTGTTACTATATGCCAGAACATGTCTCCTCTGCTTCTGTATTTGTTTTGTTCACTTTCATTTAATCCAAAAGTTTTAGCGACATGCCTATCTAATATAAGAAGATTGTCATCCATTCCTACAAAAATCTTCATCGCAGCCAAATTTTTGAAGGAAAGTCGTATTCTCTTATATTTTCTTAATTTTGTGAAAGTTGTGAACACAGATTTTGTATCCATCTCATTTACAAAAGAATCCCACGAGTTAAATTCGTAATAGACAGCTTTGCAAAAATCCTTTAGTTGAAATGAAACTTCATTATGAAAGACAATTGATCTTAGAATTCTTGCAATGGTTTTGTCAGATGTGTTCAAAATTGTTTCTAAATCGAAATTATCGGTATGTTTTGCCAATTCAAATATTTTTGGTTCGACTTGATTCCACTTTTGCGGAACAGAGTAAAACCAGCAATAAATTATTGCGAACCCTGAACCGAACTTTTCCTTTAGCCCCCTCGCTTTTTGTAAATACTTCTCCGCTTCTACACCACTTTTCTGGTAAATGGAGAAAACTTCGTTAACTATTTCTTCAATTTGTCTCAGAGGTATTGACTCCTAAACAATAAATGGGAATACTAATACCTTTGTCAAAGATATTTACTCAATCTTTCAACGGGCCATATTTCATCTAAGTTCGATGTGAATCTATAATAATTTCGATACTTTAAGATATCGTCGGCGGCTCTTATAGATTTTAACCTTTTGTTCATAACATCAATGTAGGATGGATCTATCTCTATGCCTATGGCATTTCGCATTAATTGATAAGCCACCACGAGTGTTGTTCCCGTTCCTGCAAAAGGATCAAAAACAACATCTCCTGGGATTGAAGAAGATAAAATAATCCTTAAAAGCAAAGCTACGGGAGACTGTTGCTCATGTAAGCGTTTACCATTTTCGTCTCTCAACGCTTCATCTCCTGCGAAATATCCTGAGGTCAGCTCTCTAATATCGTCCCAAACATCCGTGACGTAGATACCATTAGTCCGCTCATATTTATGCCAAGGCTTAATCGGATAGTCGATTCGTAACTTATTGAAAAGTCTCGGTTTCTCGCCCTTAGTGGCAAAGATTATCACTTGATGTTGTTTCCCATATCTAATTGGGCAAGGGACAGCTGAAGTTAGCTTCTTCCAGACAATGAGATTTTGAAAAGTCCATCCTGCTTCTTTTAAGACTTTCATCATCCAATCCGTATTCTTCTCTCTTTGCATAAAATATATAGACCCACCTTCTACAGTGAATTTAAAAATATAGTGTAAGATTTTCTTTAGCCATCCCCAATAGAGTTTTGGATTCTGTTCATCATCAAAATAGTTATACTCTTTGCCTTGATTAAATGGTGGATCCAAAAAGGTTAAATGAACTTTCTCTCCTGTTCCTTTTCTAAGGTACGTTAAACAATCACCCTGAAGAACATCAATGGATATTTTACCGCTTTCCTTTAATATAGTATTCTTGATCTCATATTGGCTTGGAACTGATGGAACCTTTTCTAAAGACCTCTTTTCTGCGCGTTCTATAACTTTATAGACTGATTCGATACTCAATTGCCCATTCACGCTGGGATCAAAACACTCCATTACTGAGGATTTCTTTATGCTTAAAGGAGAATTCTCTATTAATCCCATTCGTCGAAGAATGCTAATCTGTGCGTTAATTGTGCTGAGTTTGTAGCCCGTTATATGGCTTAATTCAACCGTAGAAACTGAGCGTCTCTCCTTAATAATCTCTAAAATCCGCTTAGACGTAGCACTCCACTTGGAAACCTTACTCAATTCTTCCTCAGTAGGTTCCCGAATGTATGTTACTTCCATAATGGGATGCCCGCTTGAATTCTATCTTCATCCAATTAATAATCTTTAAGACGGTTAAATCCATTATTTCGAAACTTGAAGAAATTTTTATCGTTTTATGTTCAGCCCACATTTTACACACCTTTCATATACCTCCCCGTTTTATGAAGAGTATCCTATTTTCTTCTATCTAAAAAGCTTAGAAACCACTACTTCCGTTAATTCCTAATGGAAGAATATTGCGGAAGAAATATTACGTTTAAGCGTCAACTATTAGATTGATTTGTTGGATAGTGATCTCCTTGTCTGTTCGGTCTCAACCTAAAGCAAGCATGAGAACAAGGCTGCCTAACGGAGATTTCCTGACTTTGACTGTTTGGTCAGGGAAGTCTGACCCCACGGCTGAGGTAATTACGGT
>CAZIFH010000009.1:0-4255 GCA_964539065.1 uncultured Candidatus Bathyarchaeia archaeon
GGTTATTACTTTCTCCTTGAATACAAACTTGTTGGTACACAAGGGAAAGTTATTGGGGTCGAACCCTCGCCAGTTACCTTTAACATTTTGAAAAAAAACTTAGCTATAAATTATTCAGATGCTCCACTTTTCAATTTTGCCTTGTCAGATTCAGATAAAGGTTGTTCTTTTATTCTTTCTGAGCGTTCAAATCATTCAAGAGTACTTACGTGGAATACCCCTAATCTAGGGGGTTATAAATTAATCCATGTTCCATCGATGACTCTTGATTCACTAACGGAAAAATGTAAACTAGACAAAATTGATTTTTTGAGAATGGACATTGAAGGTCATGAATTGCAAGTATTTAAAGGCGGTTGGAGAACAATAGAGAAGTTTAAACCAGTTATTTTTGTTGAAATACATAAATCCCAAGATTCGTTGGATAATTTTAGAGACGCTTTTAGAAATCTCGTACGCCTTGGCTACAGAACTTGTTTCTACATACCCAGAGATCTAAATTTTTCTATCATTGGTAGCAGTAATCACATAATTAGAACCAACATCTCCACAGTTATCGATCAACTGAATTATCTCCCTGATTATTTCCATTTGTTCCTATTTACAGATAAAACTCTAAAATTTTGATGTTGTGTATTAATTGGTTGCTTTTTTGTTGTAGCACCTATAGGCTAACTTTGTTCTTCTAAGTCAGATGTTTTAATAACCTATATTCCGACCATTACTCTCTTGAGTTCAAGTATCTTATAGAAAACATTGCAAACTGCATTCCGCGGTATCTGCAGGGTGAATTCGGAGTTGTGTTTTCTGTGCTTTGTTTGGTCTGTTCCCATTAGGTAAGAAGGTGAATGACTTGGAGAAGGATAGAATTTGTGTTTTCCAAGCTAACTGCCCCCTCATTTGCAACACTAAATAACGCAGCAAGGTACTTTCAGGTTCAGTTAAGGTTAAGTCTTGAGGAGTTGCTCAAACCAATTGGTGCTTAAGGTGGCTTTGAAGTGCTACCTGTTAGGGTTTATAGTGATGATCGTGTGTATGTGTTTGTCTCTGCTTTCCCTGAGGTGTTGCATCCCTAATATTGTTTGTGTATTTAAGTGTAAATGTGTTGTCTTTAGTTTCCGCTGGTTATAAAGTATCTTTTGGGTGGAGATTTGTGGTCTGAAGGCTCCGCTGTAATTAGTGCTGGCGTTCTGGCTAGCGCGAAAATCTAAGGATGAATCACCGCTTTCAATTGGAGATGCACATACACATTATTATGTGTCTCGCTCTCTCTGTCTCCTGAGATACACATTTTTCTTACTTTCTTATGTTCATAACATGATTCAGGCTTGTCACCCAAAAAGGTTAATCGACTAGCAACGGCACAAAAAATATTAGCGATAAGCTAAATTTATATCACAGCCAAAAATTATTTCATAAGGTTGGTTGAGTGGTGAATAAAAAATTTAAGGTTGCCCTAATAGGATGTGGGGCTCTTGCTGAATCTGCACATATTCCAAATCTATTAAATTTAAATAATGTTGAAATTGTTGGAATATGTGACATAAACCAAGAAAAATTAAATGCTGTAGGAGAGAAATTTAGCATCCAAAAGAGGTTTCTTAATCACCAAATTATGATCAGAGAGCTTAATTTTGACGTTGCGGTTGTCTGCACTTCAGCAGACGCACACGCCGAAATTTGTATTGATCTACTAACCTCACAAAAGGATGTTTTTGTGGAAAAACCTCTTGCCCTTACATCCAAAGATGCGAAAAGAGTTCTCAAAGCCGTTGAAGATACTGGACGTTTACTCCAAGTAGGTTACCAGATGCGTTTTCTTGAGAACCACAAGAAAACAAAAGAACTCGCAAGAAAGGCAATCGGTAAACTTTATACGGGAAGAATTGTTGCAGACACGCTAGTAATTAAGGTTAACGAGACTCTACTTATTGATTATATGACACATTTATTTGACTTAATTCAATGGTATTTTGATGAGGTGGTAACAAAAGTGGGCGCAATGCTATATTACGAAAACGACGTCCAAACTGGAGCTCAGGTGATCTTATATTTCCCATCAGGACGCCTAGCCTCAGTTGAAGCTTTTTGGGTTCCACTATCTAGTTGGAGTACCGTCCAACGCAGAATAGAGTTGCTAGGTAAGGAGGGGAAGATTGTCACAGATATTACTGGTCCTACTATCACTCTATATAAAGAAAACTCGCTTCTTAATAAGTTGCGAAATCCACGGAAAATTATGCCTAGTTGCAGCTTAAACCCCTTTGTTCCGATAACCGATATGGCTTATCGTGATGAATTACGTGATTTTTTTGATTGCATATCTCATCATCGGGAGCCTATTTGCGATGCTTGCGATGGTTTGAGTGCATTACTTATTGCAGAAGCCGCCAAAGAGTCACATTTGAACAATAGGATAGTAGAAATATGTCCCTTAAAGCCAAAGTAACCAACAAATACTCTGATTGGAAAGATTTGATAAATCAGGGTATATCAGAGTTAGGCGGTGTGGATTTTTCCAAGTGTAACTCTATATTAATACTCCCTAGTTTAACTTCATCCAACAAATCTGAACAATCAGCAGCAATCGTAAGAACCGAAGTAGTCGAGGGCATAATAAATTTTATAAAAGATAAATACCCCGAGATGCAAATAATGATAGCGTGCGGTTCAACAAATACAACTACTACCCTTTTTAAGAATTTAGGTTACGTTGATATTACTAAAAAATATTCTAATGTAACTTTGATAAATCTTGAATCATGCGAAAAAGTAAAAATTCTCTTACCTGGCTCAAAAATCTTAGGTGCTATTGATTTCCCACAACCAATATTAATTGCCGACGCGGTCATAACAGTTACAACCCTCCGTCGTCATATACATGAAAAGTTTGCAGGCATATGGGAAACTGCTTTTCATATTTTCTCAAATACCCCTCTAAAATTGAAAATTCAAGCTTATATGTCAAAAGCGCTTTTTGACTTGAACTCGCTGGTGTGGCCAAACCTTTGTATAATAGACGCCGAATATGCTCTTGAAGGAACAGGTCCAATTGAAGGGCGACCAAAACACATTGGTAAAATTATAATAAGTAACCATCCTGTTGCCGCAGATGTTGCAGCCATACGGTTAATTGGTGAATCCCCTAAGCAGGTGCCTCATATTAATTATGCAATGAAACAGCTTAAAATTAAGCAACGAGACATTCACGTTATTGGTGATTACTTTCCGGTCAAGATAGATTTCATTTCGTATTATCAGTTTCGTTTATTTAGATTGGGACTTTTCTTTAGGCGGTTCTCTATAAAACTAGAGAACTTCGGCAACCTCTTGTTATACCTATCACTTGCACTGGTGAGCGTAGGTGTTAAAGATTTGGCAACGGGGAGATGGGTATCCTTGAAGGAGTCAATACATTTTGCAAGAACTATTTATTCCAAAATATATGAAATGGAAACACTTTTTGATAGAAAAATAGTTATTAACAAACATGTGAAGGAGCAAAGTGTATCTTGAGGTGAAATATTTCATAATAAATTTTAAGCGAG
Organism: uncultured Candidatus Bathyarchaeia archaeon; assembly: GCA_964539065.1. Lineage (GTDB taxonomy): Archaea > Thermoproteota > Bathyarchaeia > Bathyarchaeales > DTEX01 > JAGTRI01. The sequence continues at coordinate 3,549 of CAZIFH010000009.1, forward strand.
CACAACGCATTCCCGAAAATATTGATCCTAAAAAGCATTCAAGGGGGACATCCATAAAAGGTGTTGTTCTGAGAATAAGTCCGTTATTAACACTATTGGCTATCTTTTGTCTTCAGGCTTTTTTTCTTCATGGTCCATTTAAATCTGATGAAAGTATTTATGCATATGCTGGCTATGCCATAGCAAGTGGCACCATCCCTTACTCCGGTATACAGTTAGCTCAACCGCCTTCTATCTATCTTATACTTGCAACTTTAATACATCTTGTCGGTCCAATCTTGTTGGCTCTCTATATCTTAAAGGGATTTTTACTTGCGTTTACAGGATTCTTGATTTATGTGAATGTATCAAAATTGAACCCAGTTGGTACCGGAAGGTTAATGCCACTGATTGCGCTGCTCATCTATTGTTGTTTTACAATAATTTATTATTATGTGACTTTACTGGAAGTTTTATTTACTTCTATTTTAATGACCGCTCTCACAATTTATATTCATTTGCTCAGAAACAAATCGAATCATAGACTAATTGGCTTTTTTGTGATGGGTTTGATATTTGGATTTGCACTGATGACTAAATATATTTCATTTTTTTTAATTCTGGTTGTTTTAATTTTCAACATATCACTTTCATTTTTCAAAAAGAAGTACAAAAAGGCCATTACTGAATGTTCAGCAATGATTGCAGGTTTGATACTTACCATAATC
>CAZIFH010000010.1:0-4360 GCA_964539065.1 uncultured Candidatus Bathyarchaeia archaeon
GTGTATTATAAATGGGAGTGTAAAGTTTATGAATTGCAAATAAGAATTCAGAATAACTTTCCGGCATGCTTCAACAATTTTTGGGTGTTGCTTTGAAATCTATCATGATTATAGATGGAATTTGGCAGTAAAACCCATAAGGCAAAGTCGGCAATTCAACATTTTCAGATGTGATGGAAGATTAACAACAACGTGTGGAGGGCCCGTCGATTGAGTTACTCATAGGCAGATACTATCAGCATGTTTTAATTAGATGAACCTATCAAGATTTGGAATATATATTATAAATTACAGGATCCACATACAATTAAATTGGGAAAAACATGGATAAACGGCAGATTCGTGAAATGCTAAAAAGAAACCGCTATTCCGATAAAGCCATTGAAGCAATCCTAAAATGGTATGAATGATCTGACACTTACGATGTCACATTTAATTTTTTTCGCAAAAGCTTTAATTTCCCCAACTTGTCGGACAATCCTCAGGATCTACCCAAAAAAGCTATGTCTAACCTACAAAAGTGTTCTATTAAATAACAATTTAAAAGAACATAACCTCAAAAAAGCAAAAACCATGATAGCGGATAAGTTCAAATATTTTTCAAATTCATTTCTCAAAAATACATTAAAAATCTTATCGTAGCCTAGGAGTTACCGTTCCAAGACTGTAATTTATACCAAAATTCTTTTTTCTTATAAGCTCCTTTTGAGCAGAAGAGAACGCAGCACGCTCCTAGTTTTGACTATTTAAATTTATGGTCAAACTTGCAAAGGCAAGAGCAGAGAAGTGTGTGGCACAATGTAGATTTTTAGGTTAGAATAGGATGCGTGGGTTCAGATTAATCTAGTTTTAGGCTGGGTTTTCCAAAATTAGCTTTAATTTTTCGGCTATATCCTTTGAGATTGGGAGTATGGCGTTTTGGGAGGCTTTCCATATTTCTATGCCGACGAGTTTTCCGTCTTTGTCAAGGTCTATGTAGGCATCTTCGCTTAGCATTTGGGTTTCTGTTATTTTGGAGTCTTTGAATTTTATGTATAATATGTCTGATTCTCTGTCGTACTCAACTTTCATTTGATTTTCACCCATGTTCTGCTTTCTAGTTTTCTGTTGATTATTTCATGAGCGTTTAATGTTATAAATATTGTTACAATTTTGATTTCGTTGTCTTCTTTGGAATATGCTACTAGGAGATGCTTTTTGTTAAGCTTTTTGAAGGTAATTGTTGTTCCGATGCTTAGGTCATAGTATGTTTGAGTTGGTTGGGATATGGCGTCTAATATCATGCTTTCTGTTATGCCTCTTTCGGCAGCTCTGAGTTTTGCATGCAGTTTTTGTCTTAGTTTTTGAAGCGTCTATGCTGCATTCATGCCTATGTGGAATAGTGAAGTGTTCGCTTCTGTTGCAGGCTTAACAGGCTGGGTCACGGACATACTCGCTTCAGTGAAGAGATGATAACATAAAAAAAGGTAGGTATAGGAGTAGGTGCATTTTAGATTGCACAATCAGTCACTAAGAGGGTAAGTCTATACTAAGTAAAATTCGCCATTACTGCGTCAACAGTTAATAGATGCACACATGGGGACTGAACCCAGAAGAAATCCTAACAAGAAAAGCCTTCACAAAGCCCCACAGAACCCTCATAGGTCATAGCCAGCTTGAGAAAAGTCAGCTGCACCAACTTACTACAGCGCTAAAGCAACAAATGCTAAAAGAAATACGAGAAAACCAAAGCTAAAAAATATAGATTTATGCCTAAGCGGTGGTAGCCTGGGTTACGTGACTTATCTCTTAAATTTCTCACTTCGAATTAGCAAAGATGATTGTTCTGACCATAGAAACTCTGTTTTAGATTTGCCATATTAAACGTTGTAGGTAAGTGTGCGATTGGCGGTAATCCTTTCGGTCTTTTTGACTAACCAATAAAGTTCATGCTCGAGATTTCCGTGAAATGCAGGGTTCAAACACCGCCTGCTGCACCATAATCTGTTATTTTTCAAAAGGTTTACGATGCTGTTTCTTCTGTTCTAGAGAAAATTGCTTTTACGGGAAGCTTTACCTCTCTTATTTTTGCCATTCTTTTCGTTGCGTTAAGTATGATGAAGCCAGTTATGTTTCCTTTCTGGTCTACTCTGACAAATATGTCGTCGCCCACATCTTTGAAAAAGCCTTTCGTAGGTTTTGTTTGTCCTATTTCGAGTAGGTCGCCTTCTGGGTCAAACCATATTCTTAGGGCTTTTTCTTCCATACTACGCCACCTTTCTTCACTCTATCTGTAAAGAACGCTGTAACTATAAAACCTTCTCTATTCAGGGTTTTGATGGCGACCAGCAAGTATTTCTCTGTCACTGGAGTTTCCACATAAAGTTTATAGAACAGGAGAACCGATGGGTCGTGAACGCTTTCTCTAACTTCATCGGGATTTACGACAGTTTCCTTTATTCTATCCAATTGATTCTCCATCTCAGGATGCTCTAATACATGACGCCATCTGTCCTCATCTAAGGAAACGACCTTCCCCATTTTTGAAAGAACCTGAAACACGACCACATCGAAACCTCGCATAAACGCAAACAACGATTCAGCTATTTTAAAACTTAAAACTTGCTACAATAACTATGATTAATCACAGGCTTTGACAGGGTCAAGAGCCTGTCCACTAGGGTTCGTGGATTCAAATCCTTCTCCCGCACTAAAATCCGCGGGTGACGTTTAAATTCTCGGTTTTATGGTTGTGCCTTTTAGAGCCTCGCTTTTAGTTTTTAGTATATAGGTTTTCCACCAATAAGTAAAGCATAGTAAACAAACAACGCCTATGCTACGATATATGATAATAGAGCGGAATGTTCCATGAATGAAAGGTACATCAAATAATTGAGACAAAATTAACCAAAAAACTGAATGAAGAAATCAGTTACTAACTTTGTTAATTGTTATACCCTGCATTCTAGCATTGGAGGTTATACATCTCAGAGGAAAACGGTTTTCGTTAAATTAGAAGAACATGTTTTTGGCATATTCGCCCTTCGAAAAAAGCCTGAAACTTTATACATTGACAGTTTAGCGGTGGCTCCAGAACATAGAAAACATGGAATAGGCACATGCATACTAACCTACACAAGCAAATTAGCTAAGCGAATGAGCAAAAATGGCTGGAACTTTCAGTCCTAAAACTAACACTCCCACATTGCAGCTTTATGAGAAGCTTGGCTTAATTAAGAAGGAGGAAAAGAGGTGGTCTTTCATTTTGAGAAAGGGATTGAAACTCGTTGACACCACTTCTGCATAAAAGATTCTAAATATCTCCATATGACTTCAAACTGGGGCTCTTTTCAAAACCTTTTCATCAATATTATATCTCACGCAAGATTCGTCTAATTAGTTTGTTCAAAGCGAAAATTCTGAGAATTTGAACCTCGACCTATCCACGGTTTGTTGGTAGCCTGGGATAGCTTCAAACTCTCGGTTCAAACTTTTCCTGCATACTATCAATCTGCGAGTGAAAACTAGCCTAATTGCAATTGAAACGACTAGGTTTTACTAGCATTTTCGCTATGCAGGCGAGAGCTCGAGAATTTTGGCAGGCATGTTATGTGACAAATATGGCATCTAAAAGGTTCGAAAATAGTTCTGCCATTCCCTATACTTAAAAGGGTTCGAGTCGATTCTTGCCACATTTACTCAAAACTTGTAGCTTTCAAATTTCGCAGGTCCAAATCTCATCCCTTGCACTACCTTTCTTCTAAAGCCTTTTTCACGCTCTTTTGGTGAAAAGACCAGTTCGTATAGAGAAGTAAATGTTCTTTTTGGTTCGAAGTTCCAGAAATCGGTTATTTTATCTCACGAGGCAAGTAATTGCACTTCGGATAGACGTCAAATCTAGAAGTCGAAATCATATAAACTTATATAATAGTTGCTAGATGTATTATCTCGAGGGAGCTTGTAAATGGAAGTGATTCGTGAGCCTCTTTCCGAACCTCTTCATGAGCCTCAGCTGGACACGATACTGATGGTAGAGAAAGCTATCCTAGACGCTGAGGACTATCCAACAAGGACAGAGCTCTGGAACAGCTTGCCTAGGAAGGTTCAGTACCAAACTTTCAAACGTATATTAGATTATCTTGAGGCTTCTGGAAAGATAGCATTCAACGGAAAAGTGATCGTCTACACGGGGGTAAACAACCCCAAGCTCCAAGCCCTTATGAAGTCGAGTGTTCACGTTAGATAGATCACCTTTTTCTGTAGCCGAAAATCCTATCGTACTCTTCATGAGATAATAGGTCTAGAATGTGCGGGCATACACCAAATCCTTCTTCATAGAAGATTGTGTAGCAGGATCGATATCCCTCAGGATGAGCATAAC
>CAZIFH010000011.1:0-5322 GCA_964539065.1 uncultured Candidatus Bathyarchaeia archaeon
CCAAATAAAGTGTTACTACCTCCAATTTTGGAACAACTTGAAGGGAAGGGAAAAAGTCTGGAGGACGTAAAAATACTAGTAGCAAAGGTCTTCATAAACCTGTTTCGAGGTGTGATCTTCAAGATCTTTTAGGTAAGTATATTTTAGACAAGTGCGAGGTATTAAATCATGACGCTGAAAATGAATCCCAAGTTAAGAGCGTTGGCAGAACCTCGTTTGGGACAGATATTTCGATCAACAAAACTGTTGTGGAATCTGACGTAACTGTTATAACAGGGCTTATTGAACCTCATTTTTTTGCTGGCTACAGCGGCGGAAGGAAATCTATTCTGCCAGGTATAGCTGGAAAAAATAGTATTTACAGGAATCATAGTTACTGTATGATTGCTCACCCTTTGTCACGTTGCGGAATTCTTAGCGGTAACCCAGTTCATGAGGATATGGTTGAGGCGGCTAAAATTGCAGTGGAAGGGAAGAGCTATCTCATTAACGTTGTGGTAAATAGGAACGGTAGACTCGTGAATACATTTGCTGGGAATATTTTTGAAGCTCATAAACAAGGTGTCGAATACTTAAACCAGTTTGTTAAAGTAAAAACACGAAAGAGAGCTAGCATAGTTTTAACAAGTAATGGCGGATTTCCACTTGATCGTGATCTATATCAAGCGGTTAAGGGAATGGCGGTTGGACGAACCCTTGTAAAAAGAGGCGGTGTAATTGTGGTTTTTGCAGAGTGCACAGATGGTATTGGAAGGGGTCATGAGTTCTTCTATAGACTTATGGCTGAAGCTAGAAGTCCAAATGAAGTGTTAGATAGAATAAGAAGTGAGGAACCTATTAAGGATCAGTGGCAAGCCCAGATTCTCGCGGAGATACTAATGTGGGCGCATGTAATCATCGTTTCAAAAAATGTGAAGCATTCTATAGTTGAAGAAATGCATATGATTCCAGCCTCAAGTCCAGATGAGGCTCTTGAATTAGCTAGTAAAATCTTAAGTAAAGATGAAAGGATAATCGCAGTTCCAGAAGGACCCCATGTAATACCTTTTATTGAAGTAACTTCTAAATAGACAATTAATTGAGATAGACTGAAAACTATAAAGTGTCACTTATTGAGCCGGGTTCCCCTAGCCTGGTATGGGGCAGGCCTGCTAAGTCTGTGACCGAATGGTCGCGTGGGTTCAAATCCCACACCCGGCGCCAAATTTTTTTAATATAGTTTTATTTTTTTGGGAATTGTTGTGTATTTTTGTTGCCTTCAACCCATTCTTTGCTACAACTTTTACGATCAACTAAAGAATCAATTTAGCTCTTTTTCTTTTTTTTGAATACATTTTTGATACGCAGAAATAGGGGTGTGTTTTATGTACTGTAAGATAGAGGTGACATGTTCCTATTCAACTGTTTGATACGCTCTTGTTAAGATACATCTTTATATGATTAAAAAAGTCCATTATTTTGGTAGAGGAACTTGAAAATGAAGGTGAATCTAGAAGGAAAAGTAGCTATCGTTACTGGTTCAGGAAGAGGAATTGGACGTGCGATAGCTCTAAGCTTCGCTGAAAATGGTGCTGATGTAGTTGTCAATTGTTACACCCGTGTATCTGAGGGCATTAAGGTGGTAAGTGAGATTGAAAGTCTTGGCAGAAAATCATTATTTATTAAGGCTGATGTAAGTGATCCTAAACAAGTGAATGATTTTATGAGTCGGGTTGTTGAGAATTTTAGTAGAATAGATGTGTTGGTTAATAATGCTGGAATAAACGTACTATTAGAGGGTCGTGTACCGATACAGAATTTTAGTGAAACTGACTGGGATAGAATAATTAATGTTGACCTTAAGGGAGTCTTTTTATGCAGCAAATCTGTAGCGCAACAAATGATTAAGCAGAGGGGAGGCAAAATTATAAACATAAGCTCTGTAGCCGGGATAGTGCCACTTCGTCTGCAATCAGCCTATGTAGCTGCAAAGGCTGGCGTAATAAATCTTACACGTTCTATGGCTTTAGAGCTTGCTCAGCACAATATTAACGTTAATGCCATCGCTCCTGGATCAATTTTGACTGAAGGTACAACTACCCTATTCTATTCAGATCCTAAAAAGGCTGAGAAGATTCTATCATCAATTCCTCTTAAACGGCCTGGAACGCCGCAAGATATAGCAAATGCAGCATTATTTCTTGCTTCTGAAGATTCTAATTATGTTACTGGAAGCGTGTTAGTAGTTGACGGTGGGTGGACCGCTGGATATACTCGTGATTGGTAATTCTGCGTTTTGCTGAAACGGTTATCAGTTAATACAAATCTAGTCTCTAAGGTTCACTACATTTCTTGGTTTTTCACCTTTAAATATTCGTATAACTTCTTCAACAACCGAATTTTCAAGATGCCAAAATGCTTCAGGTGAGCACCATGCGATGTGCGGAGTCACTATGACGTTGCTAAGGCTTAACAGAGGATTGTTAGGTTCTGGAGGTTCCTTCTCAAGAACGTCTAGTGCAGCTCCTGCTATCCAACCTTCTTTTAACGCTTTGTAAAGAGCGTTTTCATCTACAAGACCTCCCCGTGCAGTATTTACTAAATAAGCCGTGTTCTTCATTAGTCTAAGTGTTTCTTCCCTGATTATTTTCTTAGTTTCGCCTGTTAAAGGGCAGTGAAGCGTAATTATGTCAGATCTTTGAAGAAGCTCTTCTAATGAGACGCTTTTTGCATTTAGACTTTCAATCAAGTCTTTATTGGCGAACGGGTCATAGACTAATATTTCAAGTCCAAATGGCTTCATTTTAGATGCTACTGACCTTCCTATTCTTCCAAAACCAATAATCCCTAGTATTTTACCTTCTAATCTGAAGCTTGCTGTAAAATTTGTGCTCTTCCATTCTCCTTTTTTTGTTGATTCTACTGATTGAGTTATCTTTCTAATAATAGAAAGCATTAAGGCGATTGTGTGATCAGAAACTTCTGAAATACAATAATCGGGAACGTTTATGACCATAATTCCTTTTTCTGTGGCTGCTGAAACATCTATGTTATCTACTCCGATTCCATATCTAATTATAGCTTTCAATTTTTTTCCTGCCTCTATTATTCTTTTGGTAATTTGAATGTTAGGTGGCACTGCAAGTAGGATGTCTATATCTTTAACTTTTTCCATGAGCTCGTCTTCAAGCATTGTTTTTGTCTCTTCGACGACTGCAAATTTACCAATAATCACTTTCTCTATCTCTTTATTTGGTAGATCGTTATTTACCATGAGAACCTTCATTCATAGCACCAAGCAACTAATTGGTTTTTGGATAATAAGTATAATTTGAATTAATAGTTAAAAGAAATTTACTGCACAATTTTTTTGATGGCCCATATTATTTTATCTTCGTTCGGCAAGAAATTTTTCTCTAAACTTGGACTAAAAGGTACTGGTGTGTCAAGAGATGCTACTCTCATCACAGGCGAATCCAAGTAATCAAACGCTTCTTCCATTAAAATCGAAGTTATTTCACCGGCTATGCCGCCAGTCTTGCAAGCTTCATGCGCAATTACAACTCTATTAGTCTTTTTAACCGAATCAATTAATGTTTTTTTATCAAAAGGAACTAATGTCCGCGGATCAATCACTTCAACATCTATACCTTGTCTGGAGAGTGTATCCGCAGCTTTAAGTGCTGTATGTACCATCCTAGATGTTGCTAGTAAAGTTACATCATTTCCTTCTCTCTTAATGTCTGCTTGACCAAAAGAAATGACATAGTCTTCTTGAGGAACAGGCCCTATCAAATTATATAGACCTTTATGTTCTAGAAACAGAACTGGATTTTCATCTCTTATCGCCATTTTCAATAATCCTTTAGCATCACATGGGTTTGACGGTATAGCCACCTTCAATCCTGGAACGTGCATGAACCAAGACTCAAAAGATTGAGAGTGGTGTGGACCAGTAGATGATAGAACCCTAAAAGACGATCTAATTGTAAGAGGAACCTTTACTTGTCCCCCAGAAGTGTATCTTATTTTGGCAGCTTGATTTACTATTTGATCCATGGCAAGAGTTATCCAATCCATATACATGATCTCAACAACAGGCTTCATTCCAGTCAATGCAGCACCAAGGGCGCAACCAACCATAGCAGACTCTGAAATCGGAGCGTCCTTTACTCTTTCTTTTCCAAAAATATCCTGGAGACCCTTTACAACTCCAAAGGCTCCTCCGCGAATTCCCATATAGCCTTGTCCATATATGAAAACTCTGTCATCGCGATTCATTTCCTCAATTAATGCTTCTCGAATAGCTTCTCGATAGGTTATTTCTTTCAATTCTTTTTTTGAAATCGATTCAGAAGAAAGTTGATTCAAGGGAGATTCGTGCACATAATATACGTCTTTGACTGCTTCTTCCTCAGGAGGAAAAGGGCTGACTTCAGCATACCTAACTGATTCATTAATTTCTTCAATTACTTCTTCCTCGATTATTTTGAGTTCATTTTCATGGCATTTGTTTGATTCTAGAAGAAAGGTTCTAAACATTTCTATAGGATCTTTTTTTCTCCATTGTTCCTCCTCCTCCTTTGGTCTGTACTGCTGTGTTCGGTCGCCTTCATGATGCCCTCTAAATCTATATGTTTTATACTCTATTAATGTAGGACCTTTTCCTTCTCTAGCCATTTGTATAGCTTTTTTTGAAGTTTCATACACTTCAATTACATTGTTTCCATCAGCAACTATCCCAGGAATACCATATCCAGCTGCTCTATTAGCAATATCCTTTACTCGCATAACATCAGATTGCCGTGTCCATGTGGAATAAAGATTGTTTTCACATACAAATATTACGGGCAGATCCCATATGGATGCCATGTTTATTCCTTCATGAAATGTACCTTGATTAGCGGCTCCATCGCCAAAGAAACAGATAGCGACCTGATCGGTTCTTTTTAATTTTATAGATAATCCTGCTCCTACAGCTATAGGAATTCCAGCTCCTACAATTCCGTTAGCACCTAAATTACCAAGAGAAAAATCTGCTATATGCATCGATCCGGATTTACCGCGACAACAACCACCCACCTTGCCAAACAGTTCCGCCATTATTTTGTTCAAAGGCATGCCTTTTGATATACAGTGACCAAGACTGCGATGTGTGCTTGTTATGTAATCATCTCTTCGAAGATTAGCACACACTCCTGTGGCGACAGCTTCTTCCCCTATGTAAGTATGAATGCCTTCAAGAACTTTGTTCACACGATATAACTCTGCTGCTTTCTCTTCAAAGAGTCTTATTCTCAGCATATTTCGATATAATTTAACTGCTTTATCTTTTTCTATATC
>CAZIFH010000012.1:0-3229 GCA_964539065.1 uncultured Candidatus Bathyarchaeia archaeon
CATTAGCTCTTGAGGACATCCGTAGGTTGCGAAGAGAAGCAGAAGAACAAATCAATAACCTAAGAAAAAAAGTTGGACTAATTGAAAAACAAGACAGACCATCAACAAGCCTAGAAAAAACATGTCCAAAATGTGATAGAACCCTCTCTGAGATGCCTAAAGACATCAAAGTCTGCCCATACTGCGGAACAAAAATATGAAAGTGGCCATTGAACCCCACTTCATTTTTCCCCTTTTTTAGAAGAAAAAATAATTGCCCAATTAAAAGAATAATTCTCGATTATTAAAGGTCAATTAGAAAATGCCCAACGTAAGAATGAATAATGAAACAATGGAATATACCAAATGGCGTTAACAGTGACTAGCAACATCCTCCTAAGTTTCGTGGTCTTCATCCTGTTGCTAAACCTTATCTAGTTAAATTTAGCAAAAAAGCTTAATTTTGGCTTCTTTCTTTCAGATCATAGGGCCCGTAGCCTAGCCAGGATGGGGCGTCGGCCTCCTAAGCCGATGGTCCTGGGTTCAAATCCCAGCGGGCCCGCTATTTTTCGGTTACGATTGTTTCTAGTAGCTTGAGAAGTTTTTAGATTGTTACTAACAAAAGCTCAGCTGCATTTTAAGGCGAGGCTAGTTTTTTCAGGTCTTCAACTCCTTCCGCGTAGCCGGAGGCTATTAGGATGTCTCCAGGTTCTATTACGATCTCAGGTTTTGGTCTGATGCATTTCTCGCCTCTGCGGATAGCTAGGACCCACATGCCAGTTTCTTCTGGGATTTGGGCGTCTCTAAGGGTTTTGTTTGCCAGCTTGGATTTCTTTGTTACACGTAATTGTGTAATTGTTTCTTCAGCTTCTTTAATCACAAGTTTCAGAATTGGATGTGGTTCAAGCCCTCTCAGTATGACTTCAGATATTTGCGCAGCAGAATCCGCTATTTTTTCCGCTGCAACCCCCAGTCTAATGAGGCCTAGAAAGCCCTTTGATTCTTCGTTTGTGAACTTACTTGTCAGAACTCGTAATTCGAATTCTGTGTGCAGCCTGTCAACGTATTCTTCGAGCCTTTGAACTTCTTCAGCTAGCTCCGTGCTATTAAGTAAAATCGATGAATAAGCCAAGTCCATCATTAATTCTGAAGTGTTTTTTAGTTCAGCCAATTGTTCAACGATTTTTTCAAACTCTTCGGGATACTGTTGAGGCATCTTACTTCACCCCGCTATTTTGGCTTTTCTCTGTAGTTTCTTTGAACCGTTTTGTGCCTAGAGATGATCCTCTGACTATGAGGGTGTCACCTTCTTTGATGATCTCGTATTCTTCTGGATTGATTATCCACTCCTTGTTTCTGCCAATAGCGAGGATGTCGACACCCATTTTTGCTGCCAAATCTAGCTCGTGAATCTTTTTTCCGACGATCAGCGAATCTTTTGTCACTTTTGCACGTATCAATCGTTCTTCAACATTTTCAAATATTTTGGTCACGATTGGATGCACTCCAATGTCATGAACCACTATCGCTGCTATGTCTGCTGCTGCGTCAGAAATCTTATCTGCTGCTGATCCAATCCTTGAAACAGCGAGTAAAGACTCAGCGTCCTCTGGATCTCTAGCTGCTATCATGATATGCATTTCGAGAAGTAGGGCTAGATGGTCAATCCGTTTTTCAAGATCAATGACATCCTCAGCAAGTTCCTTGTCATTAAATAATGCGGCGGAATATGCTAGGTCAATCATCAACTCAGAGAGGTTCTTCATCTCTAAAACTATTTCTCTAACAGATATTGGTTGGTATTCTATTTTTTCCAAATTACGCATGCCCGACTTGTACTCCAATTATGATGATTACCAATGTAATATTTTAATTAAGCTGTATTTTCATCCTGCCAATGTTAGTACAATGAAAAGTGCAATAGAGGTTACGCTGTCAGCAAGCGAACTTTCTATTGGAACTACGAAATTGTCTGGATCTAAACCCTTTTTATAGGTTATGAGAGAAACTGCCATGGAAACCAAGATAATTGCCACGACTGCTATAACATTTGAGGCTAATAGAATAGATGAAAAATGCAGAAACGTGTTTAACGTAAATATGCCGTTGATTATAAGTGAGAGAGCTGAAAAAACCGTGAACAAGATAGCCGAAGACATCCAAGCTCCGAGAATCTGGGGAACATGGTGTCGGATAAATCTTAAAGAAGGCTCAACCAGACCTAGGGCAATCTTAGTTGTTGCTGTGGAGCCTACTACCGAACCTACGTCTCCTATTGTGTCAATAAGGGCAGGATAAACGGTGTAGACTTCTCTACGGTCTTCGACAATTCCGCTTATCCGATTTAGAACCGTTCCTGTTATGTTGACGATGAAAGCCACGAGCAATAGGGTGAGAAGAGATTCCTTTATTGTTTTTCTAAATTCTTCATCCCGCATGTTTCGAGCTGAGATAAACGACACTAGAATGGCTTGTAGAACACAGATTGCAAGCACGATTACCTTTCCCTCCTGACCGTACAGGAAAAAGAGGTTAAGAACCAAAACATAACATAATGTTATGCCTAAATCAGCCGCAGTCGACATTATTGGATAAACCAGAATGTCAGGGTCCAAACCCTTTTTAAACGTGACGAATGCGACGACCGTGGATACAAATGTAAAAGCTAACCCCATTGACATGGTTGCCAAAACAACGAAGATGATGTCGTATAGATCTGTAAATCTTATTCCCCAGAACTGTGTTCCAAAAATAATGGAAACTATGCTTATCGTTAAGCTTGTTATTGCTGTCAATACAAATATAGCTTGGTACAGCGTATAGAAGCTCCTCGTGTTTCCGAACATCTTTGGATAAACATTACCAATATGCAACGCTGTGCTTAATCGTCCACTTAAAAGTCCCCCTATCATGCCTTTCGCGCTTAGGACGGCTGGATAAATAGCAATTATCCATGGAGACAACTGCATGACGCTGAGTTGAGAAGCGACAAGGGCGCCTGCGAAAATTCCCCCTATGTCAAAAAGATAGGCAAACAACGATTTCCCAAAAGTTTTGCCGAATGATTCGAAATGACTGTTGACCGCCATCATCAAAGTCTCCTAAAGTAGTTTGATTGTTGAAAAACTAAAAGCCAGCGGAAGACGTCGATCTTTAGGCATGCATGAACCAATACATTTCTCAAGACATGTTTTGAGATTGGATTCTAAGGTTGGATTTTGACGACGACATAAACTTGTATTTTTCGCAG
>CAZIFH010000013.1:0-6282 GCA_964539065.1 uncultured Candidatus Bathyarchaeia archaeon
ATCATGCTCTACAGCCTCCATGAAGGCGTCGGTAATGCCAACTGAAATGTTAAAGTTCGTTAGGACCCCCTCTTTCTCCTTTGACGTTATGAACTCAATTATGTCTGGATGGTCAACTCTGAGAACACCCATGTTTGCCCCTCTTCTTCTGCCGCCCTGCTTAATCACATCAGTCGCCGCATCGAAGATCTTCATGAAAGAGACTGGCCCACTGGCTACACCCATGGTTGATTTGACAACATCCCCTCTTGGTCTAAGCTTGGAGAATGAGAACCCAGTGCCGCCACCTGACTTGTGGATCAAAGCCATATATTTTAACGCGTCAAAAATCTCCTCAATTGAGTCGCCGACCGGAAGGACGAAGCATGCTGAGAGTTGCCCAATTTCTGTTCCGGCATTCATCAATGTAGGGGAATTAGGTAGAAATTCGAGGTCCGCCATCATCTTATAAAAATCATCTTCAATGCGGTTCAACTCCACGCTCTCATTGTATATCTTCTCCGGAGCTGCTATGGCTTTCGCAACTCTGCGGAACATTTGCGAAGGGGTTTCAACCACCCTACCAAACTCATCTTTCTGGAGATATCTTCTCTCAAGCACGCTTACAGCGTTCAGTGAGAGTTTCAAGTCGTCGGTGACTCCAAGCATTTTTTTTCGTTCCCTAATCTCTGCCCTTTGCTGGCGGTAGAGGATGTAAGCTTTTGCAACCTTGTCGTAGCCGTTCTTTATCAGAACCTTTTCCACAATGTTTTGAATATCTTCGACGCTTGGGATTTTTTTCTTGAATTCCTGCTCAACAATCGCGACTACTTCTGCCGAAAGCTTTTTAGCTAATTCCCCATTGTCCATATTTACGGCTAAGATGGCTTTGTATATAGCCTTAGTTATCTTTTCTGGGTTGAACTTAACTATTCTTCCGTCTCTTTTTCGGATTTGAGAAACTAACGTCTCTATTCTCTCCCAAAAATATTTTTTCTCAGTAGTTTTAAAACATTACGTAGAACATCAATCTTGCTGATAATTAACGTATAATACAGCTTACATGTTCATAAAAGACTAAAGGCAAAAGACAAGAAAAACTTATAACTCTCTTCGTTAGTATCCAAACGTGATGGCTGAAAAAATTGCGGACTATTTTGTTCGGCTAGGTTGTGTTGAAGTTGTCTGGACCGAAGAAATGTTTTTCGAAATGCCCAAAATTCCGATGTGGAAAAGCTGTTCTCCAACATAGAGGAAGAGAAAGTTGGTGTCTGTGGATAGATGAACCTTGCAACCCTGCACGTTGTAACTATGCTGTCTGCGTGAGCAGACGGCTACTTCCAAACGGCATATGTGGTGAAACAGTTAAACGCAAAACTGTCGAAAGAAGCCCAGAAGAGGACGTTATCCAAGCCATAAGAGTTAGAGGCAAAACCTACCGAAAAATCGGTGAAAAAGAAATCTTCTAGACTAATAAGGAGCCTTAATGAAAAAGGTTACCAACATTTCATTTACGAGCAAAACTTGCTATGGCTCTAGTTTATTTGAGCGTATAATTATTTCACTTATTCTTTTTGTTAACTAGGTAAACTTCAGTAAATATCGAAGCGAAGCCTAGAAGCGACATGGGCTCTATTGACTTATACAGAAAGAGCCAACTGAAGAATAACCCAACCATAAGAATGATAAAACTTGAAGCTGAAATAACAGTCGCCTCTTCTTCTTTCAGAAGGAAAATTCATATTGTCGTGGCAATACCTGACGCATAGACTGGCAAGGTGAGGAAAGAAACAGGTGGGTTTGGGGATAAAAAATTTATGGTTTTGTACGTCTCAATTGAGCATCCATTTTTCATAAATAAAATATGGTTTCATCGAATTCTAGGCGTAGTCAAATCTGAAATGTCTACGCTATAAAAGTAAATACGATTTATCAGGGACATCACCGAGAGAAGTTTCTGAGTTACCTCTATTGGAAGATTGTTAGACAAAGACTCCAACGTTTGGCATAATTCCTCTATAGAACTATGCTTTTCCCGCACTGACTCAGCGATAGTGATATCTCTAGAAAAGAACGCTGTCATAGCATCTTCGTATGCATTATAAACCACATCATGGAGGCTCATAAGTAATTTTGAAGTGTTCTTATCGAGTTTTACGCTGTTCAGTCTAAGCGCTTGCTCAGCAATCTGTAAAGACTGATCACCAATAGACTCTACGAAACTTGCCGTCAAGCGGTAGTCTAGGCATTCTATGGGATAGATCTCTAACTTTTCGCTTAGAGTTGGGTTCTGTATCACTGTTCGTAAGATACGCACCAAAAGGAAGTAGAGCCTATCAACCTCGTTGTCTCTAGCTATAACGCTTTTCGCAAGTTGAATATCTCCTTCAACAAACGCATTGATAGCGTCACGATACATCCCTGAAGAGATAAGGTACTCACGACGTAGAATCTTCTCAGGTGAAAGGGCTGAAGGCTCTAACAAAGATTGCATGACTATCTTTGTATAGTCTTCCTCTATAATTTCTAAACCAATTAGCCGACGGGACGCCTCTTTAACAATCTCCCTCTCCTCAATAGTGATTCTGTCCTTTGCTTCGACACGAATAACATCATAACCTAGGAGGTAACTGCCTATAATTTCGCGGCTCAGATACTCACTAGGCTTCACCGTTACCGTTTGCGGGGTTGGCTCCAATTTGTAATGGGGTTCAATCACAAGACGACCGTCAGGCGTTATATAGGTTGAAACAACTGAGCCGCGTGTTATGCCAGCATTCAAAGCCCACTCTTTAGGAAGTGTAACAAAGAAAGTTCCACCTCTTGTCCTTTGTATTCTACGAAGCTCCATACATCATACCTCAAATTTGACAGCGTCATCTATACAGAATAAAAAATTTATTGAAAAGTATAAATATATATGTATTAACCCGCAGTAGGTTCCAGTTAAACATCTAAAAAATTGTTAAATCGGAGAAACGATAACAATAAGACTGAGTAGTTCTAAGTAGGGACTAAATTGGAGCAAAGTGAAGAACTCCGCAAAGCAATCTCTCTCCTAATTGACGCAGGATACCAAATTGATAAAGAAGCCTTTGAATATTTGAAGAACCTTCCGCAGAGCTTAGACTTGAACTCCTTAATTGCCACTATAATAGAAGAACTTAATAAACTGCAAGTTAAGCCTCTCTTTATTAACAGGAAGCTTCTAGAAAAGACAGCGGAGGAGCTCCAAGTTTTCCAGAAGTCTGAGGTATTTCTAGATGAAACTGTTAAGACAAGGTTTAAACCATACGCGAAGGAAGTTGAGCCCGACATCAAAGTCTTAAAAGATCCAACGAATGAAATTAATGCTACTGGATCGCTTGAAGATTTCATAAGTTATTTTCAAGACCGCTTCAAGAAGATCCGAAGGATTATGAATGGACGGTTAGACGTAAGAGACGTTGCCACAATCTCGGAAGCTTTTAAAGCTCCAAACGGCTCTGAAGTGAAGTTTATCTGCATGATCAGGGAAAAACGTGAATCCAAAACCGGGATCTTTCTCCAAGTCGAAGATATGGAAGCAACTGCAACAGTTTTTGTGCCGTATGAAAATCATGAAGTTTTGTCAAAAGCCCAGAGATTGGTATTAGACCTTGTCGTCTGCATTTCTGCTAAAAAAGTGAAAGATGACTTTCTAATGGTCAAAGAGATTCTGTTTCCCGATGTGCCAATTAAGAAAACGAAGAGGGCGCCTATTCCCGTCTACGCAGCTCTTTTATCAGACCTACATATTGGAAGTAGGATGTTCATGAAGCAACCTTTTAAACATTTCTTACAATGGTTAAAGGGAGAAACAGGCGATACGCACCTTAAACAGATTGCAGGTCACATTAAATACTTGGTAATAGCTGGCGATATCGTTGATGGAGTTGGAATATACCCGCAGCAAATTAAAGAACTTCAGATTAAAGATGTTTATAAGCAGTATGAAGTAGCTGCTAAGATCCTTCAGGAGGTCCCTGAATACATTGAGATCATCATCATACCGGGGAATCACGACGCATGCCGAAGAGCCTTACCACAGCCTGCAATATCCAGAGAATATGCTGAGCCTCTTTATGAAGCTAGAAAGATTTACTCTCTTGGGAATCCATCCATTTTTACTCTACATGGAGTAACTATGCTTTTGTCGCACGGTCGGAGCTTAGATGACGTCATATCAAGCGTGCCCGGAATGAGTTTTCAAGCTCCGGATGAAGCTATGAAGCTTTTATTGCAATGCAGACACTTAGCGCCTACCTATGGATCGAGGACACTTATTGCCTCAGAAAGAACCGATCATTTAGTAATAGAGACCGTGCCGGATATATTCCAAGCTGGACATGTTCACGTGATGAGCTACAGTTATTATCGAGGCATACTTGTTGTAAACTCCGGTGCATGGCAGACGCAGACCGAATACCAAAAAGAGATGGGACATGCACCGAATCCAGGCATAATACCCGTTGTAAACCTTCAAGATTTAGGGGTCACATTGATAAATTTTGGGTCATAGAATTAAAAGCTCTGTATGCAAGGAGCTAGGTATTTTGGGCTATAGTTAAGCATCACTCTAAACCTTTCGTTATCACAAAATGCTTCCTTAACTGCTCCAAGAGGTACACCCAGACATGTCTTTTTTGTTCGTCCATACCTTCCTAAGCTTATGATACGGGAGTTCAAGATCCCCATTACGTCAAGCTCATTTATAAGCCCACTTATCCTTCTCTGAGTTAACGGAGAAAGCGCAAACTCCCTGCAAAGTTCACAATAGAGATTGTAAATGTCCCCTGTCATTGTGCGATTAATGTTATTTTTATGTAGGAGATAAATACTAAGTAGGACAATCTTCGAATGCGTTGGCAAACTCTTTATTGTCTCTAAAATTCTGTCATGTTCAATTCTCTTCTGCGCCTGCCTAACATGCTCGTCCGAAATATAGCTATCACCACCTCTTTCCGCTAACTCTCCGGCAACTCTGAGAAGGTCAAGAGCTCGTCTCGCGTCACCATGCTCTGCTGCAGCAAGGGCTGCACATAGTTTAAGCGCACCCTCACTTAAGACGTTATTTTGGAATGCGATCCTTGCTCGTTCCTCAAGGATATCTTGGATCTCATCTGCGTTGTAGGGTCTGAAGACTATTTCTTCCTCACTAAGACTGCTCAGTACACGGGGGTCAAGCAACTCCTTAAATTTTAGATCGTTAGAGATGCCTAGTATTGTGACTTTACTATTTTTAAGGCTTGAATTTATCCTTGTAAGTTCATAGAGTATAGTGTCCCCACGGTTCTTGACGATTGCATCGATTTCATCTAATGCCACAATTAACAAGCAAGACTTCAAATCCAAACTATTGCGGAACCTCTCAAAAACTTCGCTAACGGCTAAGCCTGTGAAAGGTACACGTGAACCTATACTTGAGCAGAGGTTGGAAAAGATTCGGTATTCTGTACCGGTAATACGGCAGTTAATAAAACATATTCTGACAGGTACATTAAGTTCTATTGCTTTTTGAGAAAGTCTATTCAGGACAAACTTCATAACTGCTGTCTTTCCAGTTCCGGCTTTCCCGTAAACTAAAACGTTAGAACATATTGAGGCTTTAAGTGCTGGCGCAAGTATCTCTCCGAGATGTTGAATATGTTCTTCTCGATGTGGTAGATTTTCAGGTACATAATCGTGCCTAAGAACTTCTCTATTCTTAAAGATCTGTGAACCCTTAAGAAAGTGGTTGAACACATCATCTAATATCATCTTTGGGTCATCCATAACCAAACCTCAAGAGTCTTGCAGACCCAATCTCGAACGTTAAATCTTAAGATAAGACCTCTCATACAAAAAAATAGATAAATTGCAAAACTATGTGAAACGAAATACTCACACCCCATTATTTCTATTCGAAATCAATGAAATATAGGAAGAAATATTAAAATAAAGACCTAGAAATTATCTATTGTAATAAGGCGGCTTAGACTTACATGATTTCAATAACAAATTGAAATGTCTCCTAAGAAAAGTTCCAATGGAAATCAAGGGGTCTGCCTCTCTATCTTTGTTAATACTGTGAAATATTTGTTGAACAGGTGTGAATTACTATTGAAATCGTCTTAGTGATGTTCATTTTAAATTCTTTTATTTATCTTTTTGCCATTTTTTAGTCTTATTTTTTGTGAAATTGGCATCCCTCCATTTCCTTTGGAAATTAAAACTATTTCTTTTTTAATATTGTTTGGTAACAAGTATGTAAAAAGTTAATCTTGTTAATCCTAAACTATGGAA
>CAZIFH010000014.1:0-4099 GCA_964539065.1 uncultured Candidatus Bathyarchaeia archaeon
CCTTCTTACGGTAGTTGAGATAACTCCTTTCATACCAGCTGGAACCATTGCACCTGCAAGACCGAGAAAAACTGTAGGTCTCTCCGGATCTTCCAGCATTTTCACCAGTATGTTGGCGCACATTGCCAGAGTACGAGATTGAAAAGAGGTTTTGTTAAACGCGGCTAAAAGTTCTGAAATAGTTCTTATTTTCTCTAAGTCAAAAGGCGTAACTGCTTCTTTCAGAAATTCTTGTACATTGACCTCTCCAAAACTTGACATACTTCAATAAATGGACATCTGATTTTATAAAAATATGTGCAAAATTAAAGGTTGAATTCCCCCATTATATCCATTTACCCACTATTCAATGGATTAGAGAAGGTTTATGATATAAAAAAGTATTTTCGAGCACAATACA
The DNA here is from genome assembly GCA_964539065.1 of uncultured Candidatus Bathyarchaeia archaeon. Classification (GTDB taxonomy): domain Archaea; phylum Thermoproteota; class Bathyarchaeia; order Bathyarchaeales; family DTEX01; genus JAGTRI01. Next base: position 401 of record CAZIFH010000014.1, read on the forward strand.
TATGAAGTTCTCAATAATCTGAAGACAGTCCAATGGAATACATGGTTACATAGGTGTAAGCAAGTAGGATGGACATCTCACAATAATTGCAGAATATAACAAAGGCTACATAGTAGACCTATATCCAGATGTAATTCGTAAGTTAACTCACGTAAGCAATTTATGGAGACGGAAAAGATTTTTTGACCGTGTTACAACTATATTAACAACCCAACGAATCTGAAGCTATACTAAAATGCAGTTGAGGAAGTACGTAAATCGGGTTTAAATGAGTGGGAAATCTGCAATTACCATCAAATTGAGTGGATAATTAATGAGTAACTGAAAGTTCTCACAAAGACCCTCAACATAAAATACAAACAGAATGGTAGTGACTTTTTAGAAACGTTGAAAGTTTAATCTCTTTACATCTAGTATACCTATATATTTTTGATGTGCGAGATTTAAATTTATGAAGGAAAGGAAACTTTTCAGCTGGTCTAACAGTTACACTTCTTTGAGAGACGCTCAGATTGTAGTTTTCGGCGTACCTTTAGGAAGAAATTCTGTCAAAATGGTTGATTTACTGAGAGAGACAAGCTGGTTTATTGAAAGCTTTGATTTAGACAGTAAAAAAAATTTTCTTGACAAAGTGAAAATTTTTGACGCTGGAAACATTGCGTTATCAACTCTTGAAGATATTTCTCTGCAAACCAAAAAGATCGTTAGCATGAATAAGGTTCCCTTGATTCTCGGAAAATCTCATTTATTGACCCTATACGCTTTAAAAGCTTTTAGCGATGTAAAGATCGTTAGCTTCGATGCTCATGCAGACATTAAAGAATACTACACGGATGAGAGGGTCGCCCTTTCCATCGAACCCTTGAAGCTAAAGGAATCTGAAAAGTTCAACTGTGCAACCTGGCTTAGAAGGTTTTGTGAGCTTGGAAACAATGAGAAAGCTTGTTTGGTTGGACTGAGATCATGTGATGATGATGATTACAGTTATTTAATAGATAATGATATTCTGTATTTCACGCGAGAAGACGTGAGAAGAAACATTGCAGACGTAAAAGAAAAACTAGCAAGTTTCTGTAGAGGCTCAAATGTTTATGTAAGCCTAGACATGGATTTCTTTGATCCTTCAATAGCTCCGTCGGTTGAACATCCAGAACATGATGGGCTGCTTTTTCATGAATTCAGAGCTTTAATTAATGAAGTTCATAATGGAAAAATAGTTGGTTTTGACTTAACGGAGATACAATTTTTTCCTGAAAAATCATGTGAGATTACAGCTTCCTTGGCCGCAAAAACTCTTTTGGAGATACTATCAATAATTAAGTGCTAAGAGACGAAAATTTGTGGGAAAACTTTTAGGATAAGACTAATTAACCGAAGACTTGTTGAAGGACTAAAGAAGAACAAAACTCAAGTTCAGTGGAGCATGATTAAAGGAGGTGAAGGTGAATAGAGTGTTGGGCACGCTGGAGTTTATATTACGTTGCCAAAAACGTAGAAAAAAGTCTGCTCGTTCCTCTCTATTTCATACATGAAAGTGAGGGATGTAGGGAGGTGACAAGGTAGATTGGGTTTAGTAACCCCGGTAACAAATAGCCAAAGTAATAGATCAACTGAAAATCAACAACTTTTCATCAATTTAGGGTATTAAAAGACCGTCTTAACTGTAACGTTATAACTTTGTAGACATCTTAAATGAGCTAACTAAGACAAAACATCAATTGGCAACAGTATGTATTTTTTGGAAAGAAAATAAATTCTGTTTCCAGAAAGTTTTTAAATGTCTCTTCGTTAGCATTAACGATAAGTAGCTGAGTTGTTATTATTTCGGAAGTATCTTATCAGCTATAGAAGGTGTAAAAACTACGTTCAACATAATTACCTTAACAGATTCGGTTCGTGTACCTCCAGAAAAATTTGGGAATCCATTAGGGGATGTAGCTATAGAACAACTTAAAATTAAGTATGAAGGCATAATCGATGAACAACTGGGTTACGTAATTGCTGTGATACGCGCCGATGTTTCTCCTGTTGGCAAGATAATTCCAGGCGATGGTGCAACTTATCATAAAGTGACTTTGTCACTTCTAACCTTCTATCCTAAAGTGCAGGAGATTGTGGAAGGCGAAGTTGTTGAGGTGGCGGATTTTGGCGCATTCATTAGAGTTGGACCAGTAGATGCGTTGATTCACGTCTCACAGATCATGGATGACTTCATCTCTTACGATGATAGACAAGGAGTGTTGATGGGCAAAGAAACCAAACGAAAAATTTCTATGGGTGATCGTGTGCGTGTTCGAATAACCGCTGTTTCTCTGGGACATGGAGGCAGCTTTGGAAAAATTGGTGTGACGGCACGACAACCTTTCTTAGGAAAACTTGAATGGATTGAAGAAGATATTAATGCAGCAAAACCTGCATCTGAACAGGAAGCTGAATGATGAAGAGAAACATAGATGGTGTCATTGAATGGTTGATAGGGCTTGTAGAAATTGTCGCTTGATCTCTGAAGTAAACGTTTGTCCAGATTGCAAGTCTACAGACCTAAGTGACGATTTCAATGGGATCGTGGTAATTATTGATCCTAAAAATTCTATGATCGCTCGAGTTATGGCTATCAAAAAAAGAGGAAAGTATGCTGTCCGCATAAGGTGATTGACATTCGTATTTTGACTTCAGATCTTCGCAAGGAACTTAAGGCACCTCTAGGGTTGTTGATTAAGGGCTCTTATAAGCAAACCATAGAAAAACTGAGAAAGATTGTTGAGGAAACAAAGCCTGAAAAGATAGTGGCTGTAGGCGATAGAGTCACAAAAAACATTCTTAGAAGTGGTATAATCCTTGATGTGGCAATTGTAGATGGCAAAGTCATGCGAAAACAAGTCAAGCTTGAAAATTTTGGAGCTAAAAGAATTTTTTACACATCTAATCCTGCGGGAACTCTATCAGAAGAGGCGTGCCGAACAATCGAGGAAGCAATCGATCTTTCAGGATTCAATGAAGTGCAAGTTGACGGAGAAGAAGACCTATTAGCTCTAGCCGCTGTCTTATATGCACCTGTTGGGTCTATCGTAGTCTACGGTCAGCCAAAAAAGGGAATGGTAGTGGTTTCTGTTACTAATGATGTGAAGAGAAAAATTAGAGATATTATGAATCGAATGAAAAATGGAAATTCGAAAGACTAAAGTATAGGAGCTTAGTTTTTGAACGTAGTTCAAGGTGAAGAGAGTGAAGATTGAGATTATCAGTAAACAACGGAACGATCTTCTAAAAAGAAGTGAAGTTAAATTCCGCATTGATCATGAAAAAAGTGGAACACCATCACGTCTTGAAGTTAGGCAAAAACTTGCAGCTCTACTAGACGTGGATTATAAAAAAGTGTACATAAAAAATTACATTACAGGTATGGGGAGTATGATCGCCGTCGGCGAAGCCAATGTTTACGACTCAGCCGATCTGGCGAAGATCATTGAACCGAAACACATAATATTAAGGAACACTCCGAAAACAGAAGGAAAGGAGCAATAAGGTAATGTCAGAAAAACCTATACCTAAAAGAAAAAAGGGAAAAGCTGTATCAACCTACTATAAAATCGAAAAAAATGGGTTAAAAAGAACCTTGCCAACATGTGACAGATGTGGTTCAGGCTATTTTATGGCTGATCATGGAGATAGATTTTCATGCGGGCATTGCGGTTTCAC
>CAZIFH010000015.1:0-7411 GCA_964539065.1 uncultured Candidatus Bathyarchaeia archaeon
GTTTATTTTCATTCCCCAATCCTTAATCACAGCTTTAAGCAAATCCCGCGTTTGGAAACATATCGCCTCCAATGCTGCGTAAACTAGATGTTCTTTTCGGGTTAATCTTGTTAAGCCCATGACGCAGCCCCGTGCACGCATATCCCAATATGGCGTAAAGAGTCCACTAAACGCTGGAACAATAAAGACTTCTTCCGTTCCTTCATTAGCAACCGATTTTGCGATGGACCCCACCTCGGAAGCAGATTTAATTATCTTCAAGTTGTCTTTTAACCATTGTATGAGTGAACCGGCGTTAGCTGCAGAGCCCTCCAAAGCATAAACACATTTTCCTTTATCAAATCCATAAGCACATGTTGTTATCAAACCATGTTTTGAATTTACAATGTTATTTCCTGTGTTCAATAACATGAAACAACCAGTGCTATAGGTGTTCTTCAACTCTGACTTTTCAAAGCATATTTGGCCAATCAATGCTGCTTGCTGGTTTCCTATATCTCCGCAAATTGGAATCTCACGCTTTAAGGGTCCATCTTTTCTAGTGTTTCCATATGTTTCCTTTTCTGAGGAGGGGCGAATTTCAGGCAACATTTGAAGTGGTATACCAATCTCGCCGGCAATTTCCTTATCCCATTCCAACTTCCTTAAGTCCATAAGCATTGTTCTAGAAGCATTTGTATAGTCTGTGACGTGGCTTCCATTCTTTGGTCCTCCTGTCAGATTCCATATAAGCCAGCTATCAATATTTCCAAAAAACACTCTGCCTTCTTCAACTTTCCTCTTTAAGTCTGGAACATTTTCAAGTATCCATTTTATCTTTGAAGCTGAGAAATATGTACTAATGCGAAGCCCTGTTCTTTCTCTTATTAACGGCTCCAGTCCTGCTTCCATAAGTTGGTGGCAGATATCCATTGTGCGAGTGCACTGCCACACTATAGCATTATAGTAAGGCTTACCGGTCGCCGGATCCCAGACAACTGTAGTTTCTCTCTGATTTGTGACGCCAATTGTGGAAATATTTTCTGGCTTAATTTTAAAATTTCTTAATGTGGATCCTATTAGTATTTGAGTCTGCTGCCAAATCTCCATAGGGTCGTGTTCAACCAATCCTGGATGAGGATATATCTGTTTATGATCTCTATAGTTGAAGGCAACCATCTTTCCCTGCTTATTGAATATTACAAACTTTGTACGTGTTGTACCTTGATCAATAGTAGCAATCAGTTCTTGCCCCATTTCCAACTACCCAAATTGAAAAATATTTAATCAAGCATTTTTATCAATTACTATTTTCTATTTTTATATAAACGAATTTACAATTTCAATTTATTTATTTAAGCTTTAAACAAAATTAAAAAATTCTTGTGCTTTTAACTAGCCTCTACTCAGGTTAAACTCAGTAAAAACCTATATTGCGCCACTTGGTCAAAGAAATCATTTACGAACACTTGATCCAAGTAAAACTACTGAAAAAACATTAATGCTCCACTGTAAACATTGCACGTTCAAGACTTAACAGAAAGAAACTTGAACCCTTAGATGTTTCCTGAATACCAAAGGTTAATTTTTGACGGCGTTAGCATTTAAAAATTTTCGTTAAGCACTTATTTACTATAAGCAATGCAATGGAACTTTTTGGGTGTGAGTATATGGCAACGTGTTAATAAGTTTCACAGAAATGGATACAAAAGCATCAACATTCTCATTTTACTGATTAATTTATCCAAAAATAAAGGTGCTTTTTTCATTAGCATCTATTGTATACTCATTTTTTTCATTAACGCTTTTTACAACCCATTTATATGGAAATTTACAAGCTAAAACAGCCATCTTTTCTTCATATGCTTCAAACATGGCTAGAAAAGAAAAAAGCTTCTCAATCTGAGAATGGTCAAAATGAACTTTATCCGCACTTGTTGCCTTAACCTCGAAAGCATATAGGCATTTTCCCTTAGTGGCAAAAACATCAGGTAAAGGTTCAGAACTTGATGCCGAAACTGGAATTCTAACAGCCTTAAATCCGTTCTCTCTAAGCTTTTTTACTAGTGCTCTTTCAGCTCGATGTCCGTATGATCTTATCCTTTTACTTTCATTACTTGATAGAACTCGTCCTTTTTTTGGCTTGACATGTGTTTTTTTCACTAATTCTCTTAAAGACAAAAACGTTCGCCTACGATTTATGATTCCTCAAGAGGGCGTATAGCTAAACGGATGAGATCTTGAAGCCACTCTGAAAAAATAGAAGCATTAGCATACTTCTGATATTTTTTCCTATAAGGAACTTTTGAGATCATATGAAGTTCATTCATTCTTCGAATATAGTATTTGGCAGTTGACTGCGGAATGCCGGCTAATTTTGCTAAATCTCCGCTTGTAAACACATTTTGGAGCTTTGAATATGCTTTTAGTACATCTGCTGGAAAAGGCATGGACAAATTAATTATCTCAATTAACTCTTTACTTAATTGAACCATTTCTTAACCCTCTTTTTGGATGAAAAGTGTAACCTTCTTCCTTATAAGAGGTTTTATTATGCAGCGCTATCTGTTTCTATAAAAATATACATTATTTTTATTGTTATTATTGATAGTAGATTGCTGAATTTTGCTTATCTGAGCGTTTCCGAACATATAATATGACTCCTCGCGGAATTTTATGGACAGAATATTAATCTATAACCAAATTCATAATTGAAAAGGTCATAGATATTAAAAATAGACGATATTTCTATCCTAAAAAACTATGGATACAAAAACATCTATGAATTTTTTATAGAAAGTTGAAAGTGGGCAATTTTGTCTATATAAGCGGGGACTTGAGAAAGAAAGTCTCTTAATTGCAAAACTGAAACTATTGGCATATCTTCATAGAATTTTTGATTTACAGGTAAAAGAGAAAGAATCATGGGAACAAAATAAACATGTTTCCAGTTGGATACTGAAATTTCATGACTAAAAGTCTTAAACGCTCCAACAAGCGTTCTCGTTCTTTCCATCTGCATGCTAGCAGCTCTGACAGATGCTGAGCGGCTCCATTTATGATGCCAATGTTTGCAATCTGCACAAATAATAAATGGGTTTTTTAACCCCATGATATCTATTTCCCACCTTCTGTTAGACCATTTGAATCGAAAATGCTTTTTCGTCTCATAGTTATTAGCTTCAAATGCTAAGATTGCCATTTTTTCAAATTCAAGCCAAGTTAAGAAAGTGCAAACTCGTTCAATATCAGCTCCTAAATTGATTGCTCTTAAAGCAATTTTCATTCGTTGTTCATGATTGATTATTATATTTTCTGAGGAAAGTTCATGAGTTACAAGATTTGAGTTTTTGTTCAAGATTTCTCTCACAAGTTGTGATGGTATACGCACTTCTTGACAAAGGTTATGAAAATCCGTAGCACTCTCTCTTGTTAGTTTGAGCAGTGAAACTAAGACTTCACGTTCGGAGGACATTAAATCTCACATAAAAATAAAAAGTTCTATTTTTATATTTTGTAATAGTCTTATTCTTTTCAAAATATGCAGCAATTTATTAAAATTATATTTAACAGAGACATTTGTCACAAAAGGAAAAAAGTTGGAGATTAAGCCGAAAAAATTAACGGCAATCTTTTGCGAAATTTGGGAAAACTGCGGATGCGAATTTGCTTAAACAACCAGTTGTTATAGGTAAAATCAAATTTCGACTGGCAGTCGCCTCATTCAACATCGACAGATAGATAAAAATTAAACTTCAAGTGAAAAAGGTTCTAACACTTTAAAATTAATGTAAAAAACGTGTCAAAACATCGAAGATGCACCAATTAAAGGCAACTTTATTTTACCTGTAGCTGTATTATGTAACCCTTTAGATGTAGCTAAATCACTACGCGCTTCTGATGTTGAAGCATTTTATGTGCGTTCAAACCAAGCGTTAGTAATGAATAATTATGTCTGACATTCTGCGCCTTTTCTTGTAGGGAAAGAAACAACATTTGTCATTTTCAAAAAAGACACCTAAATATGATGTGGTCTTCAAGATTTTTGAAAACGATAAAACGCTTAAAATTATGATTTAAGAAAAACTGAATTACCCATTTCTAATGTGTCCTCTTCCAAGAACAAAATATTTTATAGATGTTAAATGTTGAACACTCATCGGTCCACGTGCATGGATTTTTTGTGTACTTATACCAATCTCGGCACCTAAACCATATTGATTACCATCAGTGAATCGTGTTGAAGCATTCCAGTAAACAGCGGCACAGTCAACGCGTTGAATGAAAGCTAAAGCCTTTAAAAAGTCCGTTGTAAGGATGGCTTCAGAATGTCTTGTTCCATATTTGTTGATGTGAGCAATTGCCTCATCAAGTCCTTTAACAACCTTGATTCCAATGATAAGATCCAAGTATTCTGTGTACCAATCTTCTTCACATGCAGGAATAACGTCCTTAACTATCTTTCGGGTTTCTTCGCATCCTCTGATTTCAACGCCACGTTCTCTAAGTGCCTTGATGACTCTGGGCAAAAACTGTTCAGCAATATCTTTGTGGACTAGCAGTTTCTCAGCGGCATTACATACACCAGGTCTTTGGCACTTAGCATTAATGATTATGTCAATTGCACGATCTAAGTCTCCATCCTTCTCAACATAGATGTGGCAATTACCAACTCCTGTTTCGATTACAGGAACCTTGGAATTCTCGACAACCGCCTTGATTAGTCCTGCTCCTCCTCTGGGTATTAATACATCAACATATTCCCGCATTGTCATCAGACGCATAGCCACACTTCTGTCTGGGTCAGGTACAACCTGAATGGCGCCATCAGGAATTCCAGAATCTGTTGCTGCTTCAGAAAGAATTTCTCCAATTGCAATGTTTGAATTGATAGCTTCAGATCCACCCCTTAAAATAACGGAATTCCCAGATTTCAAGCATATTCCAGAAGCGTCAGATGTGACATCGGGTCTTGACTCATATATGACAGCTACAACACCTAGTGGAACTCGTAATTGGCCGATGATTAGACCATTTGGCACGGTCCATGTTTTAACTATTTCGCCAACAGGATCAGGAAGTTGGGAAACCTCACGTAGACAGTTTGCCATACTCGCGATCCTTTTCTCGTTAAGAATAAGTCTATCAATAAGAGATTCCTTTACTCCTTTCTGACGTGAAGCCTCCACATCAATTCTATTAGCATCGATAATTGTTTTTGCATTTTTCTCTAAAGCGTCTGCCATGTTACGAAGGGCTTCATTCTTCGTTCCAGTGGGAATTTGAGCAAGTAAGTATGAAGATTGCTTTGCTTTTCTACACATTTCAAGAACTAAGTCGGACATGTTCTATCTTTCTCCTTCAATTAAATGCATACGTTTTCTTGTGACAATCTCTTTTTGCCTGATATAGCCAAGAACTTTGTTTATTCCTGAAGTGTTTAATCCTTTAATCTGATTTATTTCGTCGCTTGAATAGTTTACGACCCCTCTAGCAAATTCATTTCCGTCTGGGCAGACCAAGCTAACCACGTCTCCGATCTGAAATTGCCCTGACACAGCTTCAATCCCAACGGCTAGAAGACTTGCTCCCTTTAGAATGGCGTCCTTTGCCCCTATATTGACATGGATTTGGCCCTTCACTCCTGCTCCGAAACCAATCCACCGTTTTATGCCACTTAATCCCTTGCTGTCGGGTTTAAAATATGTCCCTACACATTTTCCTTCTAAAATATCCAGAAGAACGTTTGGCCTGCGACTGTTGGCCACAACAAGTGGAATTCCGCTACGCATAGTAATCTCAGCGGCTTCAAGAGTTGCTTTCATGCCGCCTCTTCCAAAGCGACTTTTTCCCTCTGCGAAATTCTTTAGATCTGACGTTATTTTTTCTACTACAGAAATAAATTTGGATCCGGGTTTTTCTGGATTACTGGTGTAAAGCCCGTCAACCGTTGTTAGAATAATTACCATATCTGCCTCGACGGCGTTAGCAATTAAAGCTGAAAGAATAGAGTTGTCGCTAAAATTGATTTTAACACCTTTCATAACAGGCATGATTTCGTTTACCGAAGTCACGTCATTTTCATTAATTATTGGCACAATACCAAGTTGAATTAGTTTCTCAAGGACGTTACATGTGTGGATATACGAAATTCTATTAGAAAGATCATTTTCTGTTAACAAAACTTGTGCAACCTTCAATCCATAACATCTAAAGAATTCTCGATAATATGACATAAGAATACTTTGCCCAGTAGCTGCACATGCCTGTCTCAGAATAATATCTTTAGGATTAGGTCTAACTTCCAGTTCTGCGATGCCGGACGCAATTGCTCCCGATGTTACGAGTATAACTTTGTTTTGTTGCTTAATTATTCTTGCTATGTCATCAACTAACCGTTTCATTTCAGACAGATCTAGACTTCCATCTTCCTTAGTGAGGCTTCCAGTACCAATTTTAATAACGATTAATTTACCTTTCATCTATTATACGCTCATTTCTTAAATCAAATAAAAGACTTTTATTTTTTTTCATTTATAGAAAGCAATCCAATTTGTCATTGATAATTACTAGTAATGTTTTGTCGATGCTTTTGTATCCATTTTTTAACATCATAATATTTGGCAAATATATTTTTGCGTGTGAAATAGGCTTAAAAGGTTCATTGATCCTCAAACGTAACATTATATATGTAATGTTACACGTTATCAAGGAGTAATTTTAGGATTGAAAAAATCCAAAAGAAGTGTCGAAGAGATTGAAAGCTTCTGTGGATGGGATTATCTTTTAAAATTAGTTAAAAAATGTAGGCTAGAAAGGAATAGGGCCTTAATTTCGGCTTTGTTTGAAACGGGTGGAAGAGTAAGTGAGGTGCTTAAGCTAAAAAAAGACAATTTTATTGTCCAAGATCCATACATAATTGTCAAGGCTATGCCAGTAATGAAACGCTACAAAAAAATTGAGGAATACATTGATAAAGAGGGAAAAAAAAGATGGATGACTGAAAACAAGAAAGCAACCAGAACCTTTCCCATTCACCTAAAGGAGCCTTTATGCCCTTTCCTTCTTAACTATATCGAGAAAAATGAAACAAAAATGCTCTTTAACATCAGCAGAATCCAAGCTTACCGTATCATTAGAGGGCTGGATGCCGAGATTTTTCCCCATTGGTTCAGGGCACAAAGAGCTTCGCAACTAGCTTTAGAATATGGTTTTGACATTCATGATTTAATAGATTTCTTTAATTGGAAAAATGTTCAGACAGCGGCACATTATAGTCACATGGGATGGAAAGGATTAGCCAACAAAATGAGGAGATGACATTATAATATCTAGATATTATAAAAGTCTGCTTAAGATTAGATGGATTGGTTAAATGAAAAATGATGGTAATAAATATATCACCAAAATCACGATAGAGGCTAAAATACTA
>CAZIFH010000016.1:0-5331 GCA_964539065.1 uncultured Candidatus Bathyarchaeia archaeon
CAGAGCCCATTTCAAGCCCCATTTTTGAAAATAATGGAGAATCTGGTTGGTGCGGGGGGTGGGATTTGAACCCACGGAGGCCTTCGCCAGAGGATCTTAAGTCCTCCCCCCTGTCTTAGGGGATAATGTGTCTGTTTTCCCTCTATTTAGACCTGGCTCGGGTACCCCCGCTTTAGTACTCATTTTTTAAATGGCTTAACTTAAGCCTTACCTTCATATTTATTTGGTACATTAAGTTTTTGGAATACCGTTTTTAATGTGCATTAAAATTTTTTGTCGTTCTTGACAAATAATCTAGAAACTATTTGTGGGTCAGTGCGTCATGAGTTCTTCATTCGTCAAGTCTGTCTGGGACGGCTACATCATTCCCACATATTTAGATGCACCACTGATAGTAAAAGTTAATCCTAGAATCAAATTTAACGTTATTTATTTTTAGAGGAAAACTTGAATCGTAGGGGATCTTTAGTCAAACAGACAGATAATAAGAGGAGTTTGGCTGATGAGATGACATTTCACTAGTTGGTCGCATAGAAACTAGAACAATTTTATCATGTGACCTAATCTGTTTAAGACAGCTTTATCAAATGCAAGCTTTGCTGTTGCTGCATCCTGAATTGCTAGGCCTGTCGAGGTAAATATGGTAATCTCATTTTCAGTTGTTCTTCCAGGTTTAAGTCCCGCAGCTATCTCGCATATGTCGCCCCAGACGTCGTTTTTTGAGATAACGCCTTCAGCTAAGGGAACATTTATTTCTCCTGAATGTGAAGCTTGCTCCCAATCATCCACAACGATTTTTGCATGCTTCAAAATTGCAGGGTCAAGTTCCTCCTTTCCGGATGCGTCTGCACCTATGCAGTTAATATGTGTGCCCTCAGAGACCCATTTTTCAGAAACAATAGGCGTCCTAGAAGGTGTCGTAGTAACAAGAATGTCCACGTCACGCACAGCATCTTCAGCACTCTCAACAGAAACAATTTTAGATAAACCTTGTGTATCACTCATTTCTGTGACGAACTTTTCTCTAGATTCTTTCGTGCGGCTCCACACTTTAACCAGCTCAAGATTTCCATAAAAAGATAACAAGGCTATCAGCTGCGTTCTAGCTTGGAGTCCAGCACCAATAAATCCAGCGACCTTTGAGTTGTGGCGTGCCAAGTACTTTGCTGCGATGCCTCCAGCTGCGCCAGTTCGCATTGCGGTAATCCATGTGCCATCCATAATGGCGAGAGGAGCCCCGTTTACAGGATTAATCAGGATTATTGTTGCCATAACAGTTGGGAGGTTGAATTTTGGCGGGTTCTCAGGATGTACATTTACAACCTTTACAGCGGATATATCGAGTCTTTCGAGATACGCTGGCATAGTCCGCAAGTCGCCATTATATTTTTGATATGAAAGATAAATCTTAGGAGGCATTTGAACGTAACCTAAACCTTTCTCTCTGAAGGCGGTTTCAACAGCTTCCATAACTTCATTCATTGAAAGTAAAGATTCTATCTCCTTCTCGGTTAAGAGCAAAACTTGCATCGAACCGCACCTACCAAATTGAAGTTCCATGTTTTGGGTCGCTCGTAATTTTTTGGAATTCTTTAAACAACCTTTCAGTTATAGGCCCCATCTTTCCTTCGCCTATCAGTCGCTTGTTAACCTCTTTGATAGGCATTAACTCCGCTGCTGTACCCGTAAGAAACGCCTCGTCAGCTGCGTAAAGCTCTGCCACTGTTATAGCTCTTTCAACAACTGTATAACCTAGTTTTTCAGCTATGCCTTTAACTACGCCCGCTGTGATCCCAGCTAAAGGGCCGCTTGTTGCTGGAGGGGTTATTATTTTGCCGTTTTTCACTACAAAAATGTTTTCAGCCGTCGCTTCACTTATAAAACCATGTGTATCTAATATTATGGCTTCGTCAACACCTACGTTGTTAGCTTCGATTTTTGCAAGTATACTGTTAAGATAGTTTAAAGATTTGATTTCATGTGTCGTCGCATCTACAGGGTCCCTTCTGACTGAGGCTATAATTAAGCTCATGCCTTTCCGCCGTTTTTCTTCGTCATAAAGCGTCAGTGATGGAACAGCAATAATGATAACTGTCGGCTTTGAACATTTTCTCGGGTCAAGTCCAAGGTCTCCTCTTCCTCTTGTAACAACAAGCCGAACATAAGCGTCTTTAAGATCATTTTTTCTAAGAGTTTCTAGAACTGCCTTCACCATTTCTTCTTTCGACAAAGGAATATTAAGCATAATTGCCTTAGCAGAAAAGTAAAGTCGATCCAAATGCTCTTTAAGCTTGAAAACGAGACCGTTGTATGATTTTATTCCTTCGAAAACGCCGTCTCCATAAAGTAGACCGTGGTCAAAGACTGAAATTTTAGCCTCAGATTTGGAGTAAAATCCCCCGTCTATATAGACAAGACTTTCCTTTTGAGCCAAATTATATGCACCTCTTATTTAACCTAAAACTCTTATTTAACCTAAAATTATGTATAACAAAATATATGCCTGTCTATAATTTTTTGGCAAACGGCAAAGTTAACCACAGAAACGTGGTCTTTTAGATAGCTCAACAGGCAAAGGCAATCTTTGGAAAGGCTTCTCCTTGGTTCTATCTCTTATCTCAGAAACAAGTTCATCTAGTTTCAAAGTCCTAAATTTCATGGTTTTTCCAGCTAATCTTCGGTCTCGAACAGCTAAAAGTCCTGACTCAACCTCTTTTTTACCAATGACGATGATGTAGGGAATCCACTCCATCTCTGCCTCTCTAACCTTCTTCTGCATCGTCAAGGGCCTATCGTCCCAATCTGCCCGTATTTCACGATTTAACAACTCGAATGAAACTTTTTGGGCTGCATCAAAAAACTGTTCAGAAACTGGGATCACACGTACTTGAGTGGGCGAAAGCCATAAGGGCAACGACGGTGCCCTTCCCTTCTGCTGCTCCGCAAAGGCTTTTTCGAGCATCGCATAGATGTCCCGTTCAATAGCGCCGCTAGGAGAACAGTGAAGAATGAGCGGATGCTTTTTTTCACCTTTCTCGTCAACATACATTATGCCGTATCTTTCAGCATTTTCAATATCAATCTGATCAGTTGAAAGTGCAGAAGCCTTATTCAAGTTATCTATAAAGTTAAACTCCCATTTAAGAACGAAATAGAAAAACCGTTCGTCCCACATTTCAACTAAAGCTGGTTTACCGAACAATTTTACTAATGAAGTAATAAAATCCTTATTTTGATCGTAAAAATCTTTTGTGAAACGGACGGCAAGCTCATAATCCTCACATGTTAGCTCAAAGCTTTGAAGAGTCTCAATACACATTTTGAACCGTTTAACAAACTCATCCTTCGCTTGATCCAAGTTGCTGCATATAGCGTGAACATCAGGCATCGTAAAACTTCTAAGTCTTCTGAGACCAGCAAGTTCTCCGCTTTTCTCTCTTCGAAAACTGTATCTCGTTAACTCGTAAATCTTCAATGGAAGTTGTCGATATGAAATCTGGGCGTCATGAACCATGAGAAACTGACCGAAACACGCCGAAAACCGTAAGAAGAACTCTTTATCATCAGACTTTAAAATGTACTGTCTCGCAGGGAACCTGTGAAGATAACTAGCTAAACTTGGATGTTCAAGGTCATACATAATTGGAGTTTCAACTTCCATTGCTCCATAATCAATAACTTTTTGAGTCACATAACGTTCTATAAGCGACTTAACTAATCTACCTTTAGGGTACCACCTAAAGTTTCCCGAGTCAGCAGCAAATTCATAATCAACGAACTCAAGTCTCCTCATCAAGTTTACGTGTGGAGGAACCTGCTGAGCCGATCTAACCTTTGATACCTCGTACTCAGCAAACTTCTTCAAATTTTCGTAATCAGTGAAGTCGAACTGGCCAATTGGAACCATTTCTCCGTCTGGTTTCATAACAAGCCAGTACGATTTGATCTTGCTTTCTGCTTCCAAAGCCTTCGAGACAACAGATTCCTCCTTAGTTGAAATTATGGTTCTGAACTGTTCAGCTAAAGGATGGCCTTTAATAGAAATCGAGAACTCCTTGCACCAGCCAAAAGGAGCCCTAAAAACCTCAACTTTAAATTTTTTAGCATACCTTTCCATCTCATTTAGAATTTTGAGCGCATCATCTGGACGGGCAAGGTCGCTACTTAAATGCGCGTATGGATAGATGAGAATACGGTTGCATCCTATTTTGTTCAAGTACTCCTCTAGATAGTTTATGGCTTTTTGGGCCACCTCAACTGTATCCGTTTTTTCTATACATGTGAACAGAACAACTAAATCCTCAACTCGAAATTTTTTCTGTTCACACTCCTCAGCTGAAGGTATCTCCTTCTCAACAGGTCGATACTCAATATAGTTTGAATGCAGTTGCAATATCCTCAAATTCTTCAGCCTCGCTTGCACTGATTCGTAAGTTCTAATAGGGCTTTAAAGATAAAGATTTTCATGTTGGAACCAAAAAACATGTAATAGACTATTAATGGTCTAGAGTAAGAAATGAATTCTGGAAAAAGAGTATGTATTTATGCCAAAACCAAAACGAGTTCGCTGTTTTTATGCAAAGAATCTGTAGATCTAACTGAAGCTAATATGGTATTATATATTTTTTTCTGATCCCAATTCTTTTCCCAATCATTATAAAGCAATGATTTTGTTCCTTCGTTGATTATATAAACGCCTGTACAGTAAACGTTACCTTTTCTTTTGGTTATTCGATCAACACCGATGACTTCAGCTGCATCAATGACAGCTTGCATGATGATTCGTTCTCTTTCAAGCTGTTTCAAATGTTGTGATGTCAGAACCAGAAACTCCATTTTTAGCGCCTCCACATTTTAGATTCATCAATAAAGGTTCTAATGAGTTTTATTAAAGAAATCTGTGAAAAAGAGAGGAGGGAGGGGGAGCATGTCTGATGAATAACTAAAAGATCCAGTTGCAAAAGTCAAATCAAATTTTTACGGTTTATACAATCCGCCCCCCAAAACGCCATTTATCCATAATCCTATCTTTTTTAGTAGCTTTTTTGAATTGTTTGTAATGATCTTTACAGAGGTACGCACGTCGAGTTCCCTGTATTTCCAGATTCGCAGAATTTACTTCATCAATGGGCAACGAGCGGATCGCTTCTTTTCCACATCCTTGTACACTACATTTTATGCCCTTTGACACTTTGCCCATTTCAAACACCATTCAAACATAACTATTACCTGAATCTAAAAATGTTTTGGCTAAAAATTTCTAACTACAGAAAAAATCTTGTATAGAGAGAAAAAGAATTTCTCGGTTGAAAATTAGAAGCGACAATAAGT
>CAZIFH010000017.1:0-25698 GCA_964539065.1 uncultured Candidatus Bathyarchaeia archaeon
CTCTACATAGTATCGCTTCGGCGTCTTCTCTTCTTGGAATATCCAACGGAAGATTAACTTTTTCGATATTCGACTTAATAAAAGGGTTCTGTGTGGTTTGAACTCGTTCTTCAACTTTCAAGACTTCAGCCGCAAGAGATAAGCCTACTTGGCTTATCTTGCCTGTCTTGATCAGGATTGGGTTAATATCACCGCATGCACCCTGTAAGAACATGCTTACACTATTTTCAATTACTTTTTCCACAATACATGTTGCTGTGCCTGGATAATCGCCAGAAATTAAGTTGTTAACCGGCATCACAACTGGATGGCAAGAAAAGTTCATTATAGTAGCTATGACTCCATTGTTTACATCTTTAACTTTAATTACACCCACTTCAGGATCGATCGGTCCATTTTCAATAACGCGGTTTACGCTAACATCACTTAGACACCCTTTTCCTGCGCCAATTTCTGCGTTTTGCATCTTTGAATTGGCAGCCATTATTCCTCCAGCAATGTACTTAGGTAATACTTTAAGATAGTCTCGGTCTATTTCACCGCAACCTCGAAGGTAAACAGTAGCAGGACCATGATGAGTGTGTGTACATGCGAGCAGAATATTTTCCTTAGGTATCCCTGTTTCTTTGAAGACCTTCTGTCGAACATTATTTGTCACCTCTTTTGGTAGGCCGATCAAATCGTTAGATACTATAGCGACACGAGTTACACCATCACTTAAGACAAGGGCTTTGGAGTACAGCCTATCATGGACATCCACTGCCTTCCTGTTCCGATAATAGCCATAGCCACATAATTCCAAGCCTATCGGAGGAGTAACATCAACCTTTGCAACGCCAGCAATCATCGTCATTTAAACATCTCTAGGAGGTATCTGCTACAAGATTTTATTGACATTTTCTTTGATTTTTACTATGGCTTCAATTATGTCATCCATGTCTTCTTTTGTTCCAAGAAGAGCATTTTGGCGGATCCATACGCTCTCTTCGTTACAGGCTTTTTCAGTTTCTGGCAAGTTAACCTTACTGTAGTCAGCTTTATCTCCATAAATTTTAGAAAATAAACGATCCTGCGATAACTTCAGCATAAATCTTTCCTTATGTAAAGGTACGTATCCTTTGGAACAAGGTATTCCTTCCGCGTTTAACGCTTCAACAAACTTCTCTCTAGGCAAACCTTCAAATGTTTCCTTATGATACTTGAATATAAAAAGGTGATAAGCGTGTCTTGTTACTTCTGGATCACGCTTCAAGGGTTCAATACCTTCAATCTTGGACAACTCCTTTGAAAGGTATAGAGCGTTCTCATTTCGAATCTTGACTTGTTCATCATATCGTGTTAGTTGAACTAAGAGTATAGCCGCTTGAAACTCCGTCATTCTATAATTGAACCCTAAAAATTCATGTTGATACCAAGATCCTTCCACGAGTCTTCCGCAATTATGAAAAGACCAAGCCAGTTCATATAACTTACGGTCATTTGTTACAATGATTCCTCCTTCACCACTAGTTATGTTTTTGCTTGATTGAAAACTGAAAGCACCTATATCGCCTATAGCCCCAACCCTTTGTCCCTTCCACTCTGCGCCCCAAGCTTGACAAGCATCCTCAATGACCCATAAATCATGTTTTTTAGCTATTTTTTTTACACAATCCATATTACACGGAAGCCCAGCTATATGTACCGGAAGAATTGCCCTAGTTTTATCGGTTATAGCCTCCCCAATCTTTTCTAGATTAATAGTATAGGTAAATGGATCGATGTCAACAAATATAGGAAGCGCGTTAACTGCGATGGCAGACGCAGGTGTTGCCATAAAAGTATAGGCTGGCATTATCACTTCATCTCCACATTTAATGCCTGCGGCTTGAAGGCTAGCTATAAGTGCCGTTGTCCCACTTGTTACTGCAATGCCATACTTAGCATGCTGATACGCAGCAAATTTCTCTTCAAATTCTTTAATTTTCTTTCCGCCAATCCCCCAAGTACGACTGTTGAGGGCTTCCTTAAGGGCTTCTAATTCTTTCTGATCAAATATCGGCCACTGAGGAAATGGTTTCCTTCTTATCGGTTTGCCTCCTAAAATCGCCAATTTAACCATTTTTGGAAATCGCTCCTTGTATAAGTTCTATTTAATGTTTTGCTCTATAAAATCTATTAAGATCGTAATAACCTTTCTGGCATATTGTTGCATGACAAATTCGCATCAACTTTTGACGAGGTAGATGAAGTTGAAAAAGTGAAATGTTATCTGTAGACACCATTGCATTGAAGTGGAAAGCCTCATAGAAATCAGCATTAATTTTATTATTCTATTAAACTTGCTAACCGCTTTGAAGGTAAATAGATTGAATCAAAGATTGATCCATAAAGATCAATGGTGTTGTTAAACGTGTTACATGAGGACCTACTATAATGTTTAGAACCTCGTAACTGAACCCCTCACCTAACATAAGTTCCTAGTTACATATAGAAAGATTTATGGAACCTCTATAGTTGAGAGTGCTACAATTAATTAATCCTTTATCTAAGAACTGAAAAGTTCATATAATCCCTATTATTTTAGGAATGCAACAATAAAGGAGAAAAGTATACATGAATGAGCGAGAACGGTTTCTTGCTATTGCGAGATTTGAAAAGGTTGACCGGGTTCCCGTAGGCGGAGGACCTCGAAAAGCTACGCTTGAGAGATGGTATAATGAGGGGTTACCAAGGGATGTTGATCCTGCTGTCTATTTCAAGTTCAGTGCAAGACGGGCCATTTCCTCATTTTTAGCCGAAGGGTTTGAACATAAATGGGATGCTCTAACTTCAGATTATATAAACCTAGGACCTCTTCCTCCTTTTGAATACAAGATACTCGAAAAGAATGAAAGATATTGGGTTTGGGTTGATAGTTTAGGTATAAAACAAAGGGGATTTAGGGAAGACTGGGAAAATGGGCATAGTGGCTTTGCAACAAGGCAGTTCTTGGAATTTCCTGTTAAAGACAGAGAAAGTTTCAAAAAAATCAAGGATAGATATAGACCGAGCATTTCCGAAAGGTATCCACACAAATGGGGCGAGGTAGCTAACGAATTGAACAAAAGAGATTACCCTGCTGGCGTACACATTAGAGGCCCGTTCTGGTGGACAAGGGACATGATGGGGCTTGAGAACATGCTTGTGGCAATGTATAAAGACCCGGAGCTCATATGTGAAATTATGGATTTTTGTGCTGAGTTCCACATTGCAGTTTTAGAGAAGTCCTTGAGTGAAGTTGAGGTGGACTATGCTCTATTGTCCGAGGACATGGCCTATAAAAAAGGACCAATGATAGGCCCACATGCAGTTAGAAAATTCATGCTTAAACCATATAGAGCCATATGCTCCTTCTTCAAACAACACGGCATAA
The DNA here is from genome assembly GCA_964539065.1 of uncultured Candidatus Bathyarchaeia archaeon. Lineage (GTDB taxonomy): Archaea > Thermoproteota > Bathyarchaeia > Bathyarchaeales > DTEX01 > JAGTRI01. The sequence continues at coordinate 3,395 of CAZIFH010000017.1, forward strand.
CCGTGATTGAGGTTGATAGTGATGGCAACTGCGAGCCACTAATTCCTATTTGGCTTGAGGTTGGAATTAACAGCATAAGCCCATGTGAGATTGCTGCAGATATGGATCCTGTAAAATTAAGAGATAAGTACCCACGCCTAATTCTCCGCGGAGGCATAGATAAGAGAGAACTTGCAAAAGACAAACAAGCTATTGAGAAGGAAGTATTGTCAAAAGTTCCATACCTCATTGAGAAAGGCGGATATTTTCCAGGTGTTGACCACGGAGTCCCGCCAGATGTCTCTTTGGAGAACTTTAAGCACTTTCTAAATTTTACAAGAAGAATATGTGGATGGCCTGAAGAATATATTATTTCTTAAGACAACTAGCCTTGCTCTACAATTTCATGGTTTTCCAAGGGTTACGGTTCTGTTGATACCTGTAACTACTTTTTGTGTCTGCATGAACTGAGTGGCAAAGAGGCTTGAAAAAGATATATAAAAGTGGAAAGTTAGATGTCATTCATAGAAATGAAGATTGTGGAGGCTTGGTGAATGAAGGTTTGTTGCGCTTGGCTTTATGCTATAACAAAATATGGATATCCGCCTTCAATGGAAAAAATTTTCGCTTCTCTGAAAGAAATTTCTAATTTAGGTTTTGAATCGACGGAAATTGAGATTATGTACGAGTCGCAACTTTCTCAGTTTTGGAGAGACAAGGAAGAGATAAGAAGGATGTGCAATAATTTTAACCTTAACATTATTGACCTTTGCGCTATTTTCCCTGATATTGTGAGTCTAAATGATGATCTTAGGTTAAAAAGTATTAAGCATTTTGAAGAATGCTGTGAGATAACCAGATATCTTGGTTGTGATATGATTCAACTTGACTCTTTCAGTCCGCCTATCAATTTTTTAGGCAAGACCCCATACAAAGAAGCCATAAGCTTTGGTCATGAGTACAAGGTCGATATTCCTTTAGGCTTTGATTGGAGCATTTTTTGGGATGAAATTGTCGACACTTTCAAAACTTGTAGCGAGTTAGCTGAAAAGTATGGACTTAAGCTCTGTTTGGAGCCTCGTGTAGGAGAGAATATAAGCAATACTGACTCGATGCTGCGGTTAATGGATGCCGTGGGTCACGAAAACTTTGGGGCTGTGCTGGACACTGGACATCTGCATGCTCAGAAGGAAATTTTGCCTTTGTCGGTCGAAAAGCTAAAGTCAAAAGTATTCTATGTACACGCGTCTGATAACGATGGCAGAGACAACTTTCATCTACCACTAGGGAAAGGTACAATCGACTGGGAATCGCTTATTAAAGCCTTAGCTAAGCATTCATACAAGGGTTACATTGCAATAGATGTTGGTGGAACTGGTTACGAAGGAAACATAGAAGAGGATATCGTGTCCTCAAAGTTTTTCATAGAAGGTCTACTTGACAAGCTAAATCTCTTAGGTTAGAATCATGAACCCCATAACTCTGCGTGGAGGACGAGTTGTTACCAGCGACAAAATTAGTAATCTTAATGTAGTGATAGAAAACGGACACATAACAGAAATAGGAAAAAACGCCAAGGCAGGAGAAGTAATAGACTGCAATGGATTATACATACTTCCAGGTTTCAGAGATCAACATGTACATGATCTTATAGGCAGCTTAAGCGAACCAAATCCAGGCAGGTTATCAGAAATATCTTTTTCACTCGCCATGAATGGAGTGGCTTCAGCAAAGATAGCGACAACATCTATGCCATTCGACAGGCTTGAGAGATACCTGAAATCAATTAGGAATTACATGGCTTCACAAAAAAATGGTAAAGAAGGGGCCAAAATAGAAGGGGTTCACCTCGAAGGAACATTTATAAGAAAAGACTGCAGTGGGGCTCAGCCAATTGAATACATAGTTGAACCTTGTGACACTTCGGCGAAAGATGTTTTCAATCTACTTTACGCAACCGAAGCAATCCGATTAATAAACATCGTACCAGATTTTGGCTCGGACCTAATAGAATATGCAGCTTCAAAGAATCTTGTTGTTGGCTGTGGCCATTCTAAAGCATCAGCAAATCAACTTCGTGATGCTTGGCGAAAAGGACTAAGATATATAGTGCACATCACCAATGGTGCTATGGGTCAATCATTCAAACCGTTTGATGGGGGAGGAACCTACGAAGGTGCTTTGGCCATTCCATTGTTTGTTGAACTGATTCCAGATGGATATCATATTGATATTAGGTACGTTTCTGACATTATAGAGAGACGAATCATTCAAGGAAGGAAACACGAACTTATAGCTGTTACTGACTCGGTCTTCCCAGTGAAGGGTGAGATTCCTCAAGGCGAATTTGAATACTTTTCAGTGGTCGGTTCTACGAACGAAAAAAAATCCATCATTTTAGTCAAACGTTACAAGGATACTGATGGATCATGGAAGAAACCTAACTTCACAACTCTATTTGGAAGTGTCTTATCAATGGATAAAGCTTTTGAGAATCTTCTTAACCTTTTTTCCAGTGATATTTCAGGCTACATGATAGATCGGCCTGCAAGGACTTTTAAGGAGGCGCTTCTGTTAGCCTCAGTCATGACCTCTACTAATCAGACCATGTTAGAAGGATTAGCCGATGTGGGAACAATAAAGGAGGGTAATAAGGCAGACATAACAATCTTATCCATTTCTGGCAAAGGAGGATCTTTCAGAGTCAAAGTGATGGGAACTATTGTTTCTGGTAAGTTGTTCAAGTTCTGGGAATAAACTTACTACCGTTTCCTAGATGGTGTTCACTTTAAGGTAATTATTTGAGCCTTTACATCGAGAATATATATCTAAAAAACACTTGAAGAATATAGACTATGCTGTGCGATTACATCCAAATTGCGGGCAGAAAAAAAGATAGCGGTGTATCCTTGGTTAGATGTTCCTGATTTGGTAAACGGAGGATAATAGGCTCAAATTACGCTTCTATAGTGGCATAGAAGATCAGAAATTTAATTAGTGACTTTAGAAAGGGCCTTGTTTTCTCAGGTGTTTATGTTTAGACAAAACTGGAATGATGTCTTCCAAGATATTCTTTGTAGGAAATGGATGTCCTTTATGTTGAATAAAGCCCTCCGCAAATTTGACTCCAGCTTCTTTTCCTCTGGTCTCACTCCATTTCCGCATGCTTAGAATATACTCGTCCATGCCGTGTTGATCTTTTAACCAAGACCTCTGACTTTCATGTTTCATTAACATTTTCTCTTTAGTTTCAATGACTGAGCTTATATCTACGTAGAAATCCAAACGAATCTTTGCACCAAATCTGTCTAGCCCCATTATACCATCCCCATAATATAGGAATGGTACCTTGTCGGTAGGCTTTGCTGGGTTAGCTTCATCAGTAAAATAATTAGGAACAGAGGCGTTGAAACAAGCATCCCAAACCAGATCTGCAGTTATTTCATGGTCAGGCATGTAATCTTGAGGAAAGTTGGTGAAAACTATATCTGGTTCTGTTCTTCTTATGATCTCAACTACTTTGGATCTCGTCCTATTGTCGAATATTACTCGTAAATCAGACTCTCCAAGGCTCTCATAAGATGCCCCTATGATCTTAGCTGATTCAGTAGCCTCTTTAAATCTGATCTCAGCAATATCTCGAGGATTGTATGATTTGGTGCCCATGTTCCCTGAGCAAATAGTTGCTATATGAATTTCATAACCTTTTTGAGACAGTAAAGCCAGAGTTCCTCCTGCTATGAATTCAATGTCATCTGGATGAGCGCCTACTGCTAGTACTTTCTTAATGTTTTCCATGTTCATTTTTCATAGCCTCTGATCTAAGGGACTATATTTCGAGTATTATTGAAGGCTTGAGTTATATTATATTTTCTCGCGTGAATCATATGTTTGGTCGTCTTTAACATGTTACAAAAGATTCCAATACCAATAAATAAATTTCATAGTAGAAATTCGTTTTCCCGGTATCAAATTGGTTTCTCTGAACATTTGTCCATAAGAACTGAAAATACATTACTTATCCGAGGCTCTCCATTACAATTAATCAAAATCCTATGGTTGTAATCTAGCTTTGCCTTCTATTTCGTCTACTCTTCTTCTTAAAACCTTGACGAACATCCATACGTCTAAAGCAGGATGCAGTTCTTCCTCACTTCGCCAAAGAAAATCAAATACTTCATCAAACTTCTTTTTGCAGTCTAATGATCGATCTAAGTATGACTCAAACGCAGGCAGAAGGAGTGTCATCAATTCGTTGTATTTTTCGAGGTATTTCCAAGACCATAAGACGGCGCCGTTTGAAATCTTGAGGTTCTCAGCCACTACTTGCTTAAAATTGTTTATAATTCTCTCCATTTCTTTTAGATTTCTTTTTCCTTTTTCAATTTTTTTAAGATCGATTTTATGATTGAATACGGGTTCAAAAAGAGGTTCCCAAAGATGTGACATTTTGTCGAAATGTTCTGCAACCCTTTTCCAGTTTTTTCCATATGAATCTGAGAATGTGGAATTGACGATTTCTTCAAAGGATTCTTCCTTGTTCCATAGTGTTTCAGCCATCACGTTCAATAGAAGGTTGTGTGGAAATGAGACTCGCTGGTTCTGGCAACTACTGAAACCATCTAGTTTTAGCTTACAAAGACTTTGTATATCCTCGTGTATGATACGTGCAAGCGAGAATTGATTGATGTCGTAATAGAGAGGCCAAAGTAAATGGTAGTCAAAAAGAAAACCGTCTCCATCGAAGATTTCTTGCCATGCCCTAAGATATTGCAGGTTGGCGCCGATGTCAGATGGGTACTTTAGTCTGTTACGTCTGTATCTTGGAATGTGATGGCTGTCGCACGATATGTAATTTGAGAAAGAATGCTTATATGAACGTGTAATGGGTGCGAACATTAGTATAAACCGTTTTTTGTTCTTTATCCTTTTCTTTAAAGGAGGCCAAAAAAGGTCGAAATATATTAGGAAGACTATTCTTTTGTCTATTTTCATTGATGAAAGTTTCCTATCAACTTCATTTAACATTTCAATATAGAAATCTGAGGGTCTTGTTCCTTGGCATTTTTCGCACTCGCAGTGGTTATTAGAGTCATCTGCAAGCCAGAAATGAATGATGTCGACATCTGGATGTTCAGATACGTAGGCGACTATTGAACTAGTCATAGCTTCCCTAACCTTTGGATTTGAGTAACATAAGTTAGTGTTGATAGGAACTCCGCCGAAAAACTCTCGTTTGCTTTTTACTTTAGCAATCCACTCCTTTTTTTCGATGGGTATATCGTGTTCAGTCGGCTTCCAGCCTTCGATATTAATCCCGATAGCCCTCGCAGTCCAGCTATGGCCCATACGTTCAAACCGTAAGCCACGCTTTATGATTTCGTCAGTAATTTTGTTAACTATTGTTTCGATTTCTTTTTTGCTCAGTCTACTGCCCTTACGGTATGGATTATTAGTGTCTTCGTACCATCTTTTCCAAAACGGAGTGCCTAAATCGAACTGAAGAAAATAACCGTTTATTCCATGTTTTGCACCCCAATCGATTATGTCTCTTACATGATTATATGAACATGCTCCTTCTATGCATATGGTTCTGTAATGATAGGAAGCTGTCTCAGTTATGTTGATATTTGTCTCAAACGGGTTTTCCACTTTAGGAATGATTTCACCCATGTTTCCCGGTCTGATCCATCGGAATCCTATTTCGCGGAGATAACGATAAGTAGCGTAGAGTACGCTTCGTGGATTTGATCCTCCCAGCAAATAGTGATTTTGACTGCGCTTAATGCAAATACAATCTTTTTCTAAATTTGCCTTAGCTGGGCAATCAACACCTAGGTCATGGCATAGCCCAAGTATGAAGCCGTGGGTAGATTCGTTAACACAGTTTATATTAAAAGTTGGTATTTTTCGGCCTGTTGAAAGTTGCAGGTAACGGGATAGCTCTTCTGCAGCGAACTCTAGGGTTCTATTTATTCCCACAACATTAATTGCCGCTTCCATGTCTGAATCTGCCAACTGTTGAAGTGCCTTAGGAATAAGACCTATTTTCTTTGAAAGATTACAAAATATTAGTTAAGAATTAGGGTTATTTTGCCGGCACTTTGAATCCTTTGAAATGATTCTCAACTACAATGTATGCGCCGGGCACCGTTGCTGGGTATGTTGCCCCAAAGCTTGGGTCAGCTTGTTCCATTGCAAGCATACATTGTGCAATGAATCTTTGCCAGATTAAAGGTTCCTCAACATTATCCAAACCAAATATTGCAGTGACATTTCCAGGATTTTTCTTCTCATAATCCCTGAATAAGCAAAACAGTCCTAAGCCGATTGTGTTTGCGTATGGAGGAACAGGAGCAGATGCCGTTGAAGTAAATCTGTTTTGTGCAATAGTCTCTGTTGTGAGCGGGGCTCCTCTTATGTACATTACTTTTTCCGAGATTTCCTTGCCAAGTAAAGCTCCGTAGGTTGGCTCCCAAAACATTATGTGGCCAGCCATGCCGACACCGCCTGTGAATACTACTCCAGCATTTTGTGCTAACAGTTTTTCAATAGCGGGAACATAGTCTCTTAGTCTCTCGTCGCTGGCGAATCGTAGGTTTGTTTCAGGGATTCTGGCGTGTCTGGCTAATTTGTCGTAGAATTGTTCGTGCATGTCGCTGGCGAAGCTAGTCATGTAGTTAACAAATTCGGGTGTGTTTACCGCATTTCCATTGGCGTCTGACCATTCATCCATTGCGAAGGGGAATATTAGCTCAGGTCTAAATTTTAGACTTCTGCCAAGTTTATTCATTATTTCAGCGAGAACATGATAGTGTCCCATAGGACCTACAGGTGTGATCCAGATTACTGGTCTTCCTTGTGAGGTATATCTGACTAAGTTTTGCAGTATTTCGCATGCAAACATGTAGTTGTGTTCTTCTAGGTTCTTGGCTATTCTTACTTCGAATTCTTCGTGCCAATGAGGTTTTCTTTCAAGGAGCTTTTTACGACTTAGACCGCCACTTCTCTGAACTAGCTCTACTGTCTCGGCAACCACATCACTATAAATAGATGGATGACCTCTGTAAACAAGTTTTCCCCTCTCTGTAAATGAAAAGTCTTTGGCGACCTTTTCTAATTTTGTTTTCACTAAAACACTTAATTCTTTGTCATTACCCTTTGTTCCAACTTCAACCATTTAGGCTCACCATACAAATTCTTTAAAGTTAATGTTACAATCTTCAAAAATAAAAGGTTTAACTCGGCTTCTTTTTTTAAAAAAAGAGGGGGAAGAGGCGTTCGCTTTTCTAGGCGTATCGCGTTCCTGTTGTGACGTTGAATAGGGTTGCAACGATTAGCGTTATAACGTAGAGTATGCCTGGTGCTATTACGCTACCGAGAGCGAAGGGTTTAACTTTCTCTTCGAAGGCTTTTGCTCCGTAATATCTTGTTACGAGGTATTTGGCAGCTAATGCGACGGCGGCCACTAGCAGGTATCTCCCTGCTTCGCCCCATGGAGGCTGGGTTATTCCGAAGGCTAGGACTATTGCCATTGGGTGGAATATGAATTTCGGATACCTTGATCTAAGCCAGTAGCATATGAAGGCTATGGCGATGCCTATGATCCATGTTGCTATGACCTTTAGGAAAGCTTCTGATGGGACATCTTTGTATGGCCAGCCATAGTACCATGCTAGTGTATCTCCAGGCGACACGCCTCTGGTGTTGTGCACTATTGGGATTCCTAGTTCGAAGTTGGCCGCGGAGGTGTTCGGTCCCTGAGCTACAGGAAGGGTGAGACCTGCTGCTAGCCAACCAGATAGTGGAACTCCAACGATAAAAGCGACAACTACCGATGCCGCCATTCCTATGAAGAGGTCTCGGTTTCTCAACTTTGTTAGTGCAGCTAAGCTGAAGCCTTCCATCAGCAGGGTTGTCGGCGGAAGGTAGCCTGGTGCTTGTTGACTGAACCAGTTTGTGCCTTTGATGGTGTAGAAGATTTGTTGATTTACGAATGATCCTGGATCGTTCAGGCGTGGGTCACCTACAGTGTTGTACAGAAGAGCTCTGACTGCCCAGTGTTGGTGTGCTCCTCCAGTGTGTAGTAGGCTATATCCGTCTCTAGCGAATCCACCCCACCCGCCAGTTTCAGCCGTATATCTAGCTGTGCCAACCCAGATCAGTGTACTCAGTATTGTGAATAGCGCGACAACCCATAAAATAGCTCCAGTAGGTGCCAAGAGAGCTAAGAATACTATTCCAGAAACTATGGCGCCAATCCAGAGGTACCTGTATGATAGGACTTCGTTCTTCTCAGTTTCAGGGGAAGGCTTACTGATAGCCCTGATGCTTGCCATTATTTCTTTTCTTCCAATCACAAGCGGCCACAACGCGCCAGCAAATAGAACGCCCCATGCAACCGCAGCCCATCCGCTGCCTCCTGCTGGATCGTTAGGAATCAGCCTTAGCGCTGACCATAGCCAGTATCCGCTCCAGCCTTGTAAGATATGCTTGGATGGTCCGGGAGCCCATATGCCTGCTGAAACAGCAAGGTTAGGCCAGATAATGACAGCGATGAGAAATACAATGAAGAAGCTTATGAGCACATCCATAGGCATCATGAGAGAAAAGCCTAGACCTGCTGGTGATTGCCACATTAGTGTTAAGGGGAAATAAGGAATCATCAAATTTATGTTAGGATTATCTGCGGCTGTATTGACTTTTAATAAGCTTAGGTCGAGAGATCTTCCCATGAATGCTCTGTTTATCATGTCAAGCCATCCGCCTACCAACAGAACTTGACCAACGAGGATACCGATTAGGATCCACTTGTTCCTTTGAATCCAAGATCCTGTTTTGCTTTTTTCGCTGTCAGTAGATGATGTTACTAGTAAGTTGGCTAGGGCCACATTGGGGAACGGGAGTGATTCCACTTCAACCCATTGTCTACGAATTATGGCAATGACAAACATTGACATTAATATGAGTGACAACATCTGAGCAACATTCCATACTATCGCTGTACCGATTAGATCCCATCTTACACTAGCCCACATGTCGACGGACTGTGGACGGCCAATCCACCCATTTGGGTACCAGAATAATTCCCATGTACCGCCGCCGTTCCACGGCCATAGCCATGTCATCTTAGCCAGTTGAGCGGGATAAGTCTTCGGGAACACCTGAACATAGCAAGGATACGTGAACAGCGCGTAGAGATAGTTGGCGTAGCCGTTATAGAGTCCCATCGGAGCAATGATCATGAACATTATCAGTGCGATTTCCGAGGCGGAAAACTTGAGCCATTTGTTAATTAGAACAAAGAGGAACATGTACGTCAAGACCCAAACCCATGGCATAAACTGAGCGCTGGAATCAATGTAGTCGCCGCTACAGTAGTTCAATACAACGAGCTGATCAGCAAACAATCTGGTGCTAACGATGATGACATTGTAGATCAAGCCAACGATGAACGCACGCATTGGAAATTTCTGCAAAACTTCACTTTTCGTAGCCATTTTCATTTTTCCTCTTATTTTTTTAGCATTAAATGTTACTATTTGTTTTTTTTAAGCCTTTCGGTCAGGATCATTATTTTCTTTAGGATCATTATTTTACTTATCTTGTTTGCTTTTTTGGCTGGAAGGAAAAACATCGGTGGTTCAGATAAATCCCATTGAACAAAATTAAGATACTTTTTGCAGTTGAAAGTGGTTTAAGCTTGAACAGTAACTTTTAAACATATTACAAAGACAATAATGACAATAATTATTGGCTCGTTTCATGCTATTATTTCTATAGACTAACCCAAATTTTTTATAGATGATAACGTAATATTTTGATAATTACCGAGAAACAGAAAGATATAGGAAGAATGATGAAAGTGAAAAAATATCGCAAGTATTTGCCTCCATTTCTTATTTTATTGTTCATTATCTCAAATTCGTTATCTTACGTCAAAGCGCAACCCAAAGTCACCTATTCCTTAATTAACTTTTCGCCCATAGTCGAAAGAGCCTACCAAGACTTTATGCTGGTCAAAGAACTCGTAAAGAATTTCTCGATTATGGGCTCAAGGTTTACGACATATCCCGGCTATGAACGTGCGTTAGAGTTCATAGAAACTTGGTTTAGAAGATATCTTGTTAATGTTGAAGTTCAAAGATACAATCTTACACTTGTCGTGGATTATGGTGCCTCTTTAACAATCGAGGGCTCAAATACCATGTTTCCAGTCTATCCGTTGATACCAAATTCTGTAGTTCCCGTTAGAACGCCTGAGGAAGGAATCACAGGTCAACTCATTTATGTAGGATCAGGAGACCTTTCCGAGTTCGAAGGAGAAAAAATCAAAGACTCAATTGTCATTATGGACTTTAACTCTGGAATTCAGTGGCTTGAAGCGGCCAAACTGGGAGCAAAGGCTGTAATTTTCCTTGAGTCTATCCAGACTGTGCGAGAACAAGCGTTTGCCAAATACTTGGACGATGTTCCACTGAACTTTCCAAGATTTTACATTCAGGCTGACGATGGAATCCGGCTGCTGAACATGAGAGGAATGAATGCTACTCTCAAGGGTGACACCAGATGGGAAGATAAAACGGCTGCTAATATTATGGGCTGGGTTAAAGGAAGCAAGTATCCAGACAAGCATGTAATTATAGCCACATACTTCGACGCGTATTCTGTTGTTCCTTCACTGGCTACAGGCGCTAGTGAAGCCTGTAGCATATCTACCTTATTGGCCTTAGCAAAATATTACAGTGAAAATCCACCTGAAGTATCAGTTGTCTTTGTAGCATTTTCAGGTCATAACCAAGGCTTGTGGGGAGAAAGAGAATGGACCGAGAAGTACATTTTTGGACCGGACAGAAACCATCTTGACCCTCTGTATAGCGTATATTGGAGAAACGAAAGTCTAGCTGAAAATGGATTGGCGGTATTCGGTATTAGCATATTACCTGATACCGGTTTATTATATCCATTTGGTGTGGGAGGCTACTATACTCAAGATCAAATAGTCACCTTTCCAACTACACCAACTATAGGACTGTTAAACATTTACTATTCGCTTGTTGAACAGACAGGCAAAGACTATGGTCTGACACCTCTTGGTCATGGAACATTCTACGACTTAACGGATGCTATAACGGAAAGGCGTTCAGACCGAATTCTTAGTCCAAAGTTCAACAGGTGGATGCCTGGAGAAGTTCTGCTGCACGTTACTAAGATGGGCAGGATCTTCGGAACCGGTAGAGCTTGGGCTTGGTTGTATGGAACACCCGTCGACACATACGAAAAGGTGGAACAGAACCTCGAGAAAATTGAGCCTCAGCTAGAACTGCTATACATATGGCTCCATTACCTTCTCAACACAGACATATTACGAACGTTACCAGAAAACCAACCTGTTTCACACTGGATAACGGGAGGAACAAAAGACGCTCAGGGAAGAACCCCTCTTGAACAAGCTCATCGCGCAAAAGTAAGCGGACAAGCATTTATTCATGGATCCATACTTTATCTTGACACTCTTCAAGGAAGATACATTCCCGTACCAACGAGCCCAAATCAAACAATACTGATCAAAGTCACCGGTTCGTGGGTTTCTAGAACCTTGCTTGTCATAAAAGCTAAACCAGATGGATCGTGGAACATTATTGGCAACCCATATTTCTGGCGTTCAGACATTTTAAAGCTTTCCGCTTATGTTCTTGACGCAAACAACTCAATCATATACGTTACAGATTCGGGCATGGATGCTATTCCAGTGAACTATCCATATGATGCTGAGCCAAGTCTCTATAACACTTATCCCGAAATCAAACTGTCAGTCTTCAAGTGCGCCTCCGCTGTTATCTTTGACTATGTAGATCCATATTATCTGGACAATCCAGCATTTGATCTATCTGTAGCCATAAACTATATTGATACACACGTGCAGATAAACCGTTGGCATTACATAAGAGAGTACCATAAATACGGACAAAGCCTATGTATGATATTCTTCGAACCAGATGTACCTTTAGAATTCCTAGTAAATGGGATGACCTACGGCAGAACCCTGCCTATTGCAATATTCTGTAATGCAAGCGCCGAAAATCCCAATGGCGTGGGTTATACCTTAAAGGCTGGGGAACAAATCTACTTCTCCATCTACAATTTCACCCAAGACGCCTATTACATAGACTCGTCTCGACTTGACGTAGCCGTAACCGTCGGGGCTGGCGAAAGATCAGTTGATTCTCACGAAAGAATACATAATTACCTTGAAACCATGAAAGAAAAACTATCTACATACAGTTACAAGGAGGCCCAAAATCTTGCTTTTTTGGCCTGGAACGAGAACGTAAGACTATACGTTGACATTAGAGTTATTCTCGAAGGCGTTATCAACACTGTCCCATTTTTTGCAGCCATATTGATCCCGCTGGTCTTCCTTCTAGAGAGACTACTTTTTTCCACCGAAGGCAAGAAACGTATCGGTATGATTATAATTCTATTCTCGATAATGTTCGGTATATTCTCAGTTCTGCATCCCGGATTCAAACTATCATCCAATATTCTAGTTGTTCTAATTAGTTTCGCTATTATTGTTCTAACTATCCCTGCCATAGCGATAACATATAACAGAGCCTTGGTCTTTTTAAGAAAGATAAGAAGGAAGATATTAGGCCCCCATTTCGAGGAAGTCTCAAAAGGGTCAATAGTCATGTCATCCTTCTCAACAGGTGTAGCTTATATGAGAAAAAGGAGAATGCGTACAACACTGACGTTGGCTTCTATCCTTATTACATGTATGGGCATCGTCATGTTTACTATGGTAAGCACTGAGGAAACTATTGGGCTCATACCAGTAACAGTAGAACCCAACTTAGCCTATGAAGGCGTCTTGATTCAGAGAGAATCCTTTGGTGCCGCCGAGAATTTCATGTATGGCATAGGTGTAAAGATGATTGAGTTTCTTGAAGAATATGGTGAAATAAACAATGTTCTAGTTTCCCCAAGGGTTTGGATATACCCAAGTTACATGGGTGAAGCAATTAATGCTGGATTCCTTATTGAAAAAGCTGGAGATACAAAAACCGTCCCTTATGTTGTAAAGAACCTCATTGGTCTGACACCCCAAGAGGATGAAATAACACAGGTGTCACAATTCTTAAGCGAAAAATTTCCAGCCAGTCGATGGTTTGTGGAAACTGACGTATGGGCAATCATAATTCACGAGAAAACTGCCGAAGCTCTAAACATCTCTTCTACCCCAACGACGGTCACTATCTCTGGAATCCCGGTAACCGTTATAGGGGTATTCACAGATGGACTTAGAGCCATTAAGGACATAAATGAATGGAGATCATTATTCCCAAGAAATTTTGAATTTACAGATTTTCCTGTCCCAGTAGATGCTGAGCTAGCTGTCATCATTCCATATAAACTAGCACTCATTATACCAGAATACTTCTCAGGCGCTTATGGAGGCATAACACGTTACTTTCCAATCAACACGTTTGTTGCTTCTGTAGCCCTGAAGCCAAGTGATCCAGACCTAATTCCAGACATAGCAACTGAAATTGCTGACAGATTCCGTGGAAGAACTTTACAGACTTGGGTTTATCTAAATCAAACTCTGCATGTTGTAGGAATTAGGAGTGGTATTACAATCGGTGCTGAAACAACTCACTTTATACCTTTAATCCTTGCCGTTCTTGTTGTGATGAGCACAATGATTGGCAACGTCATGGAACGAAAGAAGGATATCTCCATCTTCAGCACGATTGGGCTTTCACCATTACATGTAGCTATCATGTTCATAGCAGAAACTCTTGTGTATGCCGTTATCGGCGGCATTTTCGGATATGTTGGCGCTATGCTATTTGCGACATTAGCAACGAAACTATTCGACTTAATAATAATCATAAACTACACTTCAAGCTGGGTGACCCTTGCCTTAGGCTTAGCCATGCTTGTTACTTTAGCCTCAAGTATCTACCCAATTATTCAGTCGTCAAGACTCGTTACGCCAAGCATGGAACGTAGATGGCAAATACCAACGAAGCCATATAGAGATGAGTGGGACATACCCATACCGTTCGTGGCAAACGATCGAGGCGAGGCATTTGGCATATTAAATTACATGCATGAATTCTTCGATAATCATGCTTCTCCCATAGCTCCAGACTTTTCTGCTTCAAAGATGTCATCAATCACACGTAAAGATATTGAAAGCGGAGAGGCTTTCTTGTTCGAGTCCAATGTGATGATAGCACCCTACGAGTCTGGCGTAGAACAGACTGTGATCCTACAAGCTTTACCACAAGAAAACCGATGGATTTTTAATCTTCACCTCACAAGGCTGAAAGGTGAGAGAAACAAGTGGATTCTCTTAAACCGCACATTCTGCTACTTACTGAGGGAGCAACTACTATTATGGAGATCCCTGAAAGAAGAGGAAAAAGAAAAGTACAAAAATATGGTTTAAAGGAAGGAGGTCGACTAGGATGATGGGGACTAAAAGTGGAAAATACAAATCAGAAGAAGGTGTAACATGGAGAGTTCTGATTGGACTGCTCTACGGAATCTTTGTTTTTCAACCCGCAATGATATGGCTAAACTTATCTACAGGAGGATCCCTCGCAGCTGGATGGGTTACATTTCTTATATTCACTGAAATAGCTAGGCTAACTGCAAAATCCTTGTCAAAGACAGAATCAGTTGTGTTACTGAACCTAGCCGGAATGAGCTACTTCTCGACCTTCCTAACACTTATTTACAGAGCATACTTTGCAAGGTCAGAGATAACACGTGCCTTCGGCATAAGAGATTATGTACCTAGCTGGTGGGCACCTCTAGACGATCATGTATGGCTATCACGGACTTTCATTGACCAGTCATGGCTAATGCCGATTGGATTAACATTGCTAATAACACTATTAGGCATTGTTGCTGACCTCGCCATGGGACTGTTGACGAGAGAAATTTACGTTGTGCAAGAGAAGCTTACTTTCCCGCTACAACAAGTAGCAGCTGAAGGCGTAAATGTACTCGTAGAAAAAGAGGAAAGAAGGATGAACGTTTTCACCATCGCTGCGACTTTCGCATCAATCTACGCTGCATTTTTATATGTGCCTTCCGTCCTGTTGAGAGCTTTAGGATACTTCAGGGGAGAAATGCCCATACCATGGGTTGATATAAGCAAAGACATACAAAGGATTCTCCCAGGAGCGGCTTTTGGCGTATCGACAGATGTATTCACATTTGCGGGAGGCTTCATAGTTCCATTTAGTGTAGTCGTCAACATTTTCGTCGGGTCCATGATAATCTACGTAATAGGAAACCACCTTCTAGTAAGTATGGGAGTAACTAAATTTGCAGAAGAATACTATACGGGAATGCGGATATCCGAGATAATGTACAAGTCACACATGTATGCGTGGGCTGGCCCCCTAATCGGAGTAGCCTTGGCTGCTGGCATCTTCCCTTTAATTCACAGATACAAAATCTTTGTTCAGGGTATAAAATCCTTGATGGGCAGTAAGACTAGGACATACGAAGCACGTGAGGAATCTTTTCTAAGATTGCCAATTCTTTTAATTGCTTGGTTTGGATCATCGCTTGCATCCGTGTTTATAGCTTACTACTTACTTGAAGGTATAGGTAGCACGTTCCTGATTATTATGATATTCTTCTCTTTAGGTTGGTCTTTCATTTGGACGCTCGTAAATGCAAGGGCGCTTGGCGTCACAGGAGTTACAATTGAGCCTCCAGGCACCTTATATCCCATTGTTAAGTACTCATACATAAGTACGCTTCCTCAAGCACGGTACGACGCTTGGTTTATTGACCCAATAATATCAATGGGCGGAGCATCTTGGTGTGCCACATTTAAGTTACTTGACCTTGTTGGATGTAAGATCAAAACATATCTCAAATCATACTTTATTATCTTACCAATAGTGATCATAACAGGATTCCTGTATGTGCAGGTCTTTTGGTGGATGGCTCCGATGCCTTCATCGGTATACCCTATGACAGCAGTTCAATGGCCTCTCAACGTAGGTAGCCTGAACCTGTGGATTACTGGTAAGATCTTCACAGCATTTGACCCGACATGGATAATCTCCGCATTTATAATCACCGGCGTTCTATATTTTATAGGCGCCTTCACCCACCTACCAATTAGCATAATAGGATTAGCTGCTGGCGTAAACACAATAATACCAACAGCCTTCACGATGCTGATTGGAGGTATCTTCGGAGAGATAATGAAAAGGAGATATGGAGATAACTGGAATAAGGATAGAACTGTTGTTGCAGCTGGCATAAGTCTTGGTGCATCCGCGATAATAACGATCATAACTACTGCAACGATGTTAGTAAAGTCACAATGGGCACTACCTTATTAACTAACAACTTATCGTTTTTTACTTTTTGAGACTCTTTAGGATGTCAGATTTCTGGCATCAAATCACATTTTATAAATTTAAAGAACCATAATAGTTCTTGTTTCAAGCTTAAAACCTAGTGGACCAACTATCCGGAAAAATTAACCGTTACTCATTTCTAAATCTAGCACGAAAGTATTAAGATAATGCATCTGGAATCTTTAAATTATTGCCTAAAACGATAAGAAAAGCAAAGCACACCTACTAACTGAATCACATAAACAATTCCAAAAAAAGTTTTATTTATATACACGTATTAGGAATAAGATCTGGAGCGATGAAGTCGCATAGACTAAAAGTTGCGACCCAGACATGAACTTCTTTTTCCCCCTCATGCGTGATGCTGTAAGGAACCAGAAACCGTCCGTCCTTTAAACGGACCCATTGCCCCACATCTGCATGGTAGCGACCAGCAGGTTTCCCAAGATGTATATGCAGATATTTCCCCCACTTTGTTCCATCATCCCACCATGCGCCTACTGCAGGTGGCCATTTATGATGGCATGCGCGGAAACAAATTAAAGGCTGGTCTAGTTCCTCAATAATGTCGGCTGAAATATGATGACCAAGAAATTTCATCGGCTCAGTGATCCAGGTTCGACCATTATCTTTTGACGTGAACACCAAGCCTGGGCCATAACCAAGTTCATCTCGAGTATAAAGGATAATCGTTCCATCCTTCTTTACTACATAATCAGGCTCGCAAAGCTGCATTGGAAATATGAAGCCATCATATAAAGTTGAGCGATGTGTCCAAGTTTTCCCCTTATCATTGCTCACATAGAATTTTACCGCCGAAGCCCGGTTATTATATTTGGATTCGTGACTTTGGCGATTAGGAGTTCCAGGGGTTACAACTTGCAAGCCCCAGGTTCCATCGGCAAGAGCCCGTATACGATAGGCGTGGCTAACTTGAAAGCCAAATGTTCTGGCAGGTTTCCATGAGTTCCCTTCATCTGGAGTTTCCCACCAGCCAGCCTCGATTCGAGATCCTCCTCCTTCGCGGATTAAAACTCCGCATGTCAAGACTAAGCGACCATCGGGAAGACGTGAAAATCGGGTAAAATCATTACAAGGAAACTTTCCATCATCCTTTTTATTATCTTCAAAAAAGGTTTTCCGATTGCCCCAAGTTTTTCCCTCATCTGAAGAAAACAAGAACACCCTTCGTGAACTGGTGTAATCAAATCGGTGATCCCCATCTATTTCTAGGTATGTCAACATTATTCTTCCATCTTTAAGCCTAACGGCGTCAGGAAAACGGTCAACTGTTCCATCTCCACCCGTTACCTTTACTCGAGACTCCATAGGTATGGATCCTATTTTTACATCCATAATGATTACTCCTTCCAATTCCAGTAATATTATATTCTGAAATTTACAACAATCATTTGATATAAGTCAAATTTAGGCATTATAAACCGTAGATATCCATCACTTGTAATAGTGTATTCAAGCGAGCCATCTTTTATTGGATCAAGCACATCTACGACGAAATGACCCTTTGGGATAGCTATCTTTGCAACGACTGATTGCTGGGGGGTTCCTTGTCCTAGTATCTGTAGTATCATTACAGAGCCATCTTTAATGTTTTGCCTTCTTAAACTAACTTCAATGTACCACCCAAGCTTATTAACATCTTGGGATGTGCCTTCAAGTATAATTGGAAGTTTTTCACCAGCCAATTCAAGTCCCCATTCTATAACATCTTTGAAAAGTACACGCGTCTTCTCATCTTTCTCTACACTGAGAAAGTAGCGATGAGTAAGATAAGTTGTACCCAGAAGAATAGAGTTTCCTCTTCCATATTTTGTCAGTATCATAGCTGGTGAGCCGTCGTTCCATCTTGCTAGAACGCTGTCATCCCTAAACGGCTTAAGGCTTACACCAGGATACATGGATCCTAAATAATCGATTCGTTCGCCTTTTTTAAGCGAATTTATTGCCGCATGTTTCTCTGTTATCTCAATATAGGCTCTGCTATTACCTCCGACATCGTCGCCAAAGGATGCTTGAAAAACATCTTTTAGTGCAAAGTCTTCTCTTTTTCTTCCATATTCGTCTTGGACAGACGTTCTGGTTGTTGCTAACAGAACGCCTCCATTTCTAACCCAATTTCGAATTACTTCTACTGCCGCGTCAGATAGACACTCAGTATCAACAGCGATTAGAACGTTATATCTGGAAAGCACCTCTGAAGTTAATGTTTCGGCAAAGATCGGGTCCACTGGTATATGATTTTGGTTGCAGATATTATATGCTCCAGCAACATTATTGAAGTATGGAGGTCCAGCCTTCATTACAGTTCCAAAATAGTTCATGGCGGCCGTCTTCTCAGAGTACAGTAAAGCTACTTTTGCCACAGACTCTGTTTTAACAAGGTATTTCTCAACCTTCTCTAATATTTGAAATGCCTCCTTTACCGCCTCTTGCCTTTCGCTGGTAAAACCGTAGACACCGCTACTCCAATAACCTACGAACACGCCATCTGTGTGGAGGGCAGAAAGAAATATGTCTCTCTTAAGAGTTGTTGGCTTTGAAAATCTCGTATCAACCCAACTCCATACCCGCTTATACGGAGACGCATTTCTTGAGAGTTCGTAAAAAAGACCTTCAACCGGGTCTGCTTGAGCATATGGATCAGGATGAAGAGCGTCGCAAATTGCCGCAACCGATACAAAAGGGTTTGAGGATGGTTCCGCTGCAAACCAGCCAGGCATCATGACTATTACAATATATATTTCTGGATTGATGACCTTACCCGCCTTCACGACCCTTCCCAATGCATACGTAAGAGTATTCTTAGTAAAGTCTGTCCACTCAGACCAGAGAACACGTTTATCCCATCTTATCTTAGGTGTTGGAGGCTCCACTTTCTCTATCTCTAACCCTAAAGCTTCAAGTTCTTTCGGTGAATACTTTTCTGAAAGATATTTTTGGAAAAGCTCTCCACATCTTTTACAGTAGCATCCTCTGTAATTAGGCTCGTCCAGAGATATGCCGAAGAAGGCTGTATTACCTTCAAATTTCTTTATCGTCCCCTCCATAACTTTAGAGATATGTTCAAGTAATTTTGAATTGTTCAGGCATAACCCGGGCTTATATACTTGAGTCCACTCATTGACGGCTTGAACATCCGGAGTCTCCTCAAAGAATATCTTCCTAGTTTCCTCATCTCCAGTATCGAACGGGTCGCTCAAAATAAATGCCTTAAGTCTATTTTCCTGAGCCAAGTCAAGCAACATCACAACTTCTTCGTCTGTCGCTGAAATATGCCGTCGCTCATAATCGGTCCATACCGAATTTGCATGCATATCAACAATTCTTTTCATGGCTTCTTTGAGAGGTAGAGGAGTGTCAACACCTCTGAAAAGGTGAGGCAAACAACGAATGAATACACCATCAGGCCAATATGAGCTTGAAGCCAACAACATTCACGCCCTTTCATTGTGAATGATCAAACTCAGGATGACCTGGCTAAAAAATCTTTTTGTCAAAAACAAAATATTCTTGATATTTGTAATCGGCTTTGTGAACTGTTGGCTAATTGACCGATTTAGATCTTGCTTGCAAGAAAAGTAAATATGGTTTACCGTTTTTAATAAAAATTCCTCGGTTCACGAAATCAAACTTGCACAATAACAAGATTTAACTAGTGCTAGATTCAATACAGCTTTAAAGGTTTAAAAGAAAACGAGGAAATTTTAGATGAAAGTCATTTCGATTCCTGCCGTTGCGAAGAGGAATGATTTTTACGTCTCTAATCGTACTCCTTTGCTACCCAATCCACTAATCAAATTGCCTATTGGAAGTGTTCACCCGAATGGATGGCTTCGAAATCAGCTTATTCTCATGTCGGAGGGTATGACTGGTAATCTTTCAGAACTATCTAAATATTGTCAATTTGAAACTAGGCCTAGCAGTGCATGGGTAAGTCCTGAATCGACGGAATTTGGTTGGGAAGAACTTCCATATTGGCTGAGAGGTTTTGTAAGTTTGGGCTACATACTTGGAAACAATGATATTATCAAAGAGGCAATGAAGTGGATTGAAGCGGTTCTCTTGAGTCAAGAACCTGATGGCTATTTCGGTCCTCGCATAAACAAAACTAACAATGACCTATGGCCAAACATGATCATGTTAGATGCGCTTAAGTCATATTATGATGCTACGCAGGACAAGCGAATACTGTCATTTATGTCAAGGTATTTCCGTTGGCAACTAAATATTCACCTTTTTTGTAAGGATGCTCTTTTCCCAGATAGTTGGCACGGTTCCCTTATTTGGCAAAAAATAAGGGGTGGTGACAATCTTGAAAGTGTTTATTGGCTTTATAACCGCACTGGCGAACAGTGGCTTTTAGAACTTTCAGAAATTATCCATAAACGGACAGCTGACTGGACGAGTGGGATAGCGAGCTGGCATGGAGTCAATATATGCCAAGGCTTCCGCGAGCCGGCCCAATATTACCAACAATCTCATGATATCCGGCATCTCCAAGCGACGGAGAGAAACTACAATGAAGTGATGAACCTCTATGGGCAGGTGCCTGGAGGAATGTTCGGTGCTGATGAGATCTGTCGCCCAGGTTACATTGACCCTCGCCAAGCAGCAGAAACATGCTCAATTGTTGAGTTTATGCGCAGTAATCTCATATTACTTGTAATCACAGGCGATCCCGTTTATGCTGACCGATGCGAAGAAATAGCCTTTAACTCTTTTCCACCATGTATGACTCCAGACCTGAAGGCTTTACATTATTTTACCGCGCCAAACCAAATTCAATTGGATAATGAAAGCAAGTGGCCAATGATTGGTACAAGAGGCAAAACTTTTGCATACGATCCATATGGACACCGTTGCTGTCAACATAATGTAGCTATGGGGTGGCCTTACTATGCTGAGCATCTCTGGATGGCAACTCAAGATAATGGTTTGGCAGCGGTTTTATATGCAGCGTCAGAGGTTGAGGCGAGGGTAGGAAATGGTTCAACAGTTAGAATTGTCGAGAAAACAAACTATCCATTCGATGAAATTATCGAGTTTACGGTTCATACTTCGAACCCAGTAAAGTTTCCATTGCTACTAAGAGTTCCTTGCTGGTGTGAAAATGCCAGAGCGTATGTCAATAATATGTTGAATGATATTAAACCGAAACCGGCATCTTACATACTGATCCACCGTGAATGGAAAGAGAACGATAATGTCCGTTTGGAACTGCCAATGCAAATTCAGCTAAGAGTGTGGAACAAAAACAAGGACTCTGTATCTGTCAGAAGAGGCCCTTTAACCCACTCACTTAAGATCGGGGAAAGATGGGTCAAATATGGTGGGACAGACAAGTGGCCTGCATACGAGGTTTACCCAACAACGCCTTGGAATTATGGATTAATTATGGATACTAAACACACATCAGAATCATTTAGGGTAATAAAAAAAGATGGACCTCTACCAGAGCAGCCATTTACAGTAGACAATGCACCGATCGAGATAATTGCCAGCGGCAAACGCGTTCCTCAATGGAGACAAGAAGAGAACGGTTTAGTTGGTCTTTTACCTGAAAGCCCAGTCAGTTCGGATGAACCTGAAGAGGCTATTACATTGATTCCTATGGGGTGCGCTCGTCTACGTATATCAGCATTCCCAGTAGTTAGCAAATAACCTCGGAACTAATGTATATAGCTGTGAATGGAATACTGAATCTTTCTCCTCACCTAAATAAATCCTACAATTTTTGTTTATATGGAGCATGCCAGAAAAAAGGAAAAACTAAGAGGATTCACTCAAACTGTGCGTATTTTTTAGAAAAAAGGAAAAATCATGATAGAAAAATATTTGGTTGTGTCCGCTAATCGGTTAACTTTTTGGACTGAGACTGGGTCCTCTCCTATGTTACATAAA
>CAZIFH010000018.1:0-7787 GCA_964539065.1 uncultured Candidatus Bathyarchaeia archaeon
GACATACGAAATCGCCAAGGTAATTGGAATAAACGCAACATACGGTTTCCTGATAACACAGGTCACCAGCGGGGGACCTACAGACAAGGCTGGTCTACGAGGCGGATCGAAACAAGTTTCTATTGCTGGAGAACGTGTCACAATCGGCGGTGATGTAATAATTGCAGTAAACGGTGTGAGAATCACCAGCATAGACGACCTCTCAACCTACTTGGAGGAATACACTTCACCTGGACAAACAATCAACATAACAATAGTAAGAAACACGCAAACAATGACGATTCCCGTTTTGTTAGAACCGAGACCTCCATTAAGCTAAGTTTAGAATGCTACATAATTTATATGAGAAAGGCATGTACTGAAGGAAAAACTGAGATTAAGCTCATTTTAGAGCATAAAAATGAAGATGTGAAAAAGGTTTGCATAACTCACGACTTCATATACATAAACACCAAGAGGGAACATGCTTCTTCTGTCATTTTGTGGAATCCTTTTTTTCTATCATCTGGTTTGCTGTTATATACAACAAACAGTCTTATGCCTATTGTAAGAGATAAATTTGGTAAATTAGCATCTACGATGTCGCCAGTGAGAAATCTACATTACCAAGCTGAATAGCGTTTAGGGGCTGCAACAAGCTTTTTTCACGGTAGCAGCTCTTTTATTTGAGAAATGTTTTAGTGAAAACTTTAATTAGTATTGTTATGTTCAGTATTACGTGAAGGGCTATTTTTACAAAGCGTATCTGGATTGTATGGCGATGAGTGAAGTTGAGAAAAGCTTTAAGATGCGTCGCGTCTATTGGCTGCTCCTGATCCTAGCAGTTGCTGTTATTTTCGTTGTTTTTCTTAGCCGTGAAATCGTGGTTTTCTGGCTTAACCTCTCAGAATTTGGGGATCTCTTCATCAGACCCATATACTTCGGCCTGCTAGGTGGACTTGTCCTCGCAGCCTTCGCTCTGTTTAGGGTGGACTTCAAAAACAGGAGGTCCATAACATGGTGGTCCATAAATCTTGTAATTAAGATGATCCGTTCAGGAGGAATTGCAGAAAAAGTTTCCCCACTATGGATTGACTTCGAAAGTTTCAAGATGCGTCCCTTGAAGTTTGTCGTTTGGCAAGTTACCAAGGTCTTGGTTGGGATGGTCTTCTTCACTAACGTGATGTTCGGCATGGCCGTGGACGCAGTTATACTGGGTTGGAAACCGGGGATCGATATGTTGCCTCAGATCTTTAGCCTTCCCTTCGTGACTCCTCCCACGGATTTGGCTTATGCAGAAGCAAATGTCTTCCCTCTAATCCCAGTCTTAACTCTCTTGATTCCGCCGTTGCTCCGCTTCTTGTGGATACGCCTTGTAATTCTGGTCGCAGTAACCCAGACTATTCGCATAATAATGCCTTTCGTCGCTGCTTATATTTGGGGTTTAGAGATGCCTAGCCTAAGAAGGTTTACGCCGATTATGCAAGCATTAGCTGCAGTCTTTCTTTCATGGTTTATGTTCAACAGTTTCTTCACCTCTTTTATTGATTATAACACTAGGTACCCGATTTTGGGGCTTGGTGCTGCCAGTGTCACTTTAGCCGTCTTTGCCATCCTAGATAGGAAGAAAGGCGTAGCAAGAGTGCATCTAGGTTTCCGACGCCGCCAAATGTACCTTCGTCTAGGCGTTTTAGCTATGATTGGCTTATCTGTCGGTTCCGTGATGATGCTTAACAACAGCATTGCAGACGTTAAGAAAGTGGAGATGCTTGGTCCATACAGTGCACAACTCATTTCTGTAAACCGATTCCTTGCCGAACTGGACAAGGTAGAAGAAGCTCCCTACGAGTTCGGCTTAACATCTATTCCTCCTAGTCAGATCAACAGCTACGTTACAGAGCACAAGGAGATCCTAGAGAAAGTACGCTTATGGGACCAGCAGGGCTCATTTGATAAGCTTAGACCCGAAATAGGTTTAATACCCTATATAGATTTCGCGGAAGCGGATATCCTGCGTTTTAACGGCTCTTTGTACTGGAGTGCTTCTATGGATCTCATTCTGCCAGTGACCGTTAGGTCAGAGGATCGATGGTACGCCACCCACTTCGTCTACACACATGTGCCCAACGGGTTTCTGATGCTTGACGCCCACAAGGGAAGAATTGTTGACGCCGCCAAGTTCTTTCCGCAAAGAAGGATCTACTATGGTGAAGGAGGACTCTTCCGAGAAACGTGGATTGCATATCCGGTCGGAAGAACCACAAGCGACGAGGTAGGAGGATACTTCTACGACGGCAAAGGTGGAGTAGACATCTTTCCGCCTCTAAGCTGGATTTTCGAACCCAACTTTCTCCTTTCATATCCCACAACAACGATGCACGTGCTCAGGTACAGAGACGTCTACGACCGCATGCGCCTACTTTTCCCCTACTTCACCTATGAAGTTAAGGGAGAACGCGTGGACATGTGGCCCGTTACAGACGGAAAACAAACTTTCTGGGCGATGCCCCTCATCATATTCTTGGACGCCAAAAACGTGCCGTGGAGCGGCGGAAATAGTTTAGGAAGGCTAGTTGGCTACGCTTTGATAAATGTGTACCATGGAGACATTCAGCTCATAATTACTGGCGACGATTATTTCAGCCAGATCTTCAAAAGAGTCTATAGCGAATATGTGTCTACGGAGGTTCCGGAGTGGCTGAAGACTCAACTTAGGTATCCTGAAGAGCTCTTTGAGTGGAAAGTTAGCATGTACAACTTTTTCCATGTTACCGATCCTGCGGCCTTCATAGCGGCTAAGGAATTCTACATAGTGCCAACAGGTATCGACACCTATTATATCATGGCTCAGCCTCACAGCTTTGAGAAGCTAGAGTTCATTGGACTCTTATCACTTGAACTGCGGGGGGCATTAGGAGAAAATCTCGGCGGATATATAGTGGTCAGAAACGATTATCCCTCTACTGGAGAAATGGTCTTTTATAAAGTGCCTCTGGAGACAGAAACCAAGCTTTTAGGCCCAACTGCTGTAAAAGAAGCTTTAGAAAGAAACCCAGAATACACGACGTTGAAAACTCTTCTACGCAACCCACGTGTTGGGAATCAAATCTTCTATAGAATCGGCGACTACGACGTGTTCTTTATACCGGTGTACACGGCGCCTGGAGGCGGCGTTGTCACTCAGCTTGGAACCATAGCAACTGTTGCGGCCGACTTCAAAGGCGAATATTATGTGGGTTTGGGATCCACTATTGAGGAGAGCTTCCAAGCATTTCTAGCTAAGATTGCTGGGGTCGAAGTTCCTCCGCCAATGGCTGAACTGAGTGAAGAAGAGAAATTCACCAGATTGGCGGAAGTATTTGAGGAAGCAGGTCTAACTGTGCTTAGACCTACGGCTGTCAGCCCAGATATATCCTTCCTTGAGGGAGGTGTTAGGTTCGTCTCTGAAGAAGATTGGATCAACGTCCAACCTCTTCTTAATAAGTTCTTAGAACTATGCGATTCTTATCATGTCTCAAGGATTTTCATTTGGAGGACGGATGGAACCTTTAACATTGGATTATTAGTGCGCGTTGAGGAGACGCTTGAACTTCATTACATAGTCGTCGAGCTTGCTTAGGAGACATCACTCATGAGACGAAAAGAATGGAGGTCAAATGAGCTTGTAAGAGACTTGCTGTCAATCGTAAGCATAGCCGTTGTAGCTTTAATCTTAATCGTACTCTTTAAACTCAAGGGAGGAATTTTGGGCATGGTTCTTGGAACCGTTGCGGTTGCAGCATTGATCTACTGGTTGATGGAGATAAAGAAAATCTTTGAGGAACAGAAAGCCCTTGCTTCAGAGGAACATGAGTGGTTTTATGACCTCGTCGAGGAAGCGGAAAACATAACGTTTATAGCGAAAGTGCCTGGTCCAGTCAGAGAAGTAAAAGTTAAGGTTGTCGGCGATACGTTAGAAATAAAGGGAGGCAGAAACTTTTTGCAAAGAGTGCAGATACCAAAAGGCATAAGACTGCAAGATAAGACATACACAAACAGCATTCTACACCTAAAACTCCAAAAAACCGCAACACCTAATAGCAAGATGCCTACGTGCAAAGTTTAGAACAGAAACATGTATACAAGAATGCTGAAGAAAACGCAGAACCCATCATTATCTTCCAATACAAGGGTCGGATTTTTTTAACATTCCAACTGGAAGCCGTTTAGAGGCGAAGCTGTCGACTATATGGCTGAAGATTGAGTCGAAGAAGCCTATCTGCCTATCTTTTTCCGCGTAGGAGCCTCAAGTCCCCTTTAGTGGACGATCTGTAGGGTTGACCGTTTATCCAGTCAATAACCCTTTTAACATCGCTTCTCGTAGCCTTCACAGGATCAAAAACGACATTCCTCATCAAAGCAGAGAAGTGGTTTGCGTACTTCGCAACCCTGCGTGTTGACAGCCCTAAGGTTCCTAAGTGGTCTAAGAAGCCAAGCAACAGCTTGCCGCATTCATACCTCGAGAGTCTACGTTTGACATTCTTAAGCCTCTCAAATTAGCCGAAAATGTCAGACATTCCACTATTCTGATGTTGCGAGGATTTAAGAGGTTGCTTTGATGAAAGACACCATAAGTTGAGGTAATGCTCCGGCCGGGATTTGAACCCGGGTTTCCGGCTATCTTCCTTTTCTTATGTCGAAAGGCCGGAATACTTGACCGGACTATACTACCGGAGCCTTTGAATAATGCGTTTTATTTTCTTTTGCAGTATATATTAATAGTGTCTTTTTTGCTTCAAGGAAAATGTTTGAATCTTGTTTCGATTAATTGCTTATCCTCTTTTATCGTATGGAAGATCTTTTTATGTTTTTCTGAAAGTCACCATCTTATATTTCATGCAATCTGGGAGATGCACCTTTTTTCTGGTATAACTCATATGCTTGAGTAATCATGTTGAAAGCTTCATGAACGTCTTTAGCTAAAAACAAGAGATCCATATCTTCAGGATCTAGCAACTTCTGTTTCAAGGGCCATTTTTTGATCCAATCGACGAAGTGAAACCACATTTCTCCAAGCAGTATTATGGGAATATTGTTTATGTGTTTGACTTGGAGAAGTTGCCAAGTATATATAAATTCAAGCAGTGTTCCTATTCCTCCTGTAGCTACTACTACAGCGTTTGAGTAACTTATGAAACTGTCGAGACGAGACGAAAATCGGCTAAAGTCCTTTTTTATGTCTAAGTGACTGGATTCTACCTCTTCAAAAGGCAGTTTAATTTTTAGACCTATTGATTGAACCTTTTTTTCTCCTCGTCCATGAAGGTGTCCTTCGCTAGCAGCGTTCATAAGTCCAGGACCTCCTCCTGTTACAATGTTCATTCCTGCTTCAGAGATCATCGCAGCCAAATCATGGATCTCTTGATAAATGGAACTGCCTTTCTGTATTCTGGCTGAACCAAAGATGGCGACGGTGAAGTTTCTCCTGCCTTTCAGTTCATCATCCTTCATTTTATGCGACTTCACACTCCCTATTTTGACTGCACCTCGTTATTTAGCATTTGTTTCTTAGTACTCGCCATCACATCAAAATGTCAGACATTTCATCAATTGTAATCAAGTTTCTCTACTTTCGAAGCTTCTTAAAGCTTTATCCAAATCCTCGATGAAATCAGAGAATTTCTCTTCTGGTATTCTGGCGCCAGCAGCTGTTGGATGTCCACCTCCGCTTCCACCCTGTTTTGGCGCTATCTGCCTCAACATTCTGTTCAAGTCTACGTCTTTTTCACTTGTCCTTAAACTCATGTCAACAAAGTTTCTACGTTTCTCTCCAGCTATTCCAACCATGGTTTCAGCTAAAGCCTTTGTGTATATAGCTGTTTTCCCAAGAGAAAAAGGAATGTTGAGGACATATGCCACTTTTCCATGCTTTTGAATATGTTCTTTAAGTTCTCGAAACACAACTTCCTCTCTATGAGTGTTCTGTATAGCCAGATCGATAAGCATGCTGTTGAAGCTTGGAGGAATGTTCTTAGCCAAGTCTGAAATTATATTCCTCTTAAAATTGTGATCTCTTTTCAGCCCATCCAAGCCTTGAATGAGAATGCCTGTCTCGAAGTATATAGTACGTTTATCCCAGTTCCTTAACAGCATATTTATGAGAGGCGTGTTGTCTAAATAATCTGATATTGCGCCGTAAATTGCAACTCGACTTAAAAGCGGATTTAAGCTGCTTCTGAACACAGAAAAAGCTATCTCTGAGGAAGAAGCTCCCTGAACATGATAAAAATTTCCTAAAAAATTAGATCTTGATAAAGACTCAGGTAATGGATGATGATCAATGTATATCAACTCTCCAGCCTCAGAAATTCTCTTGAACTTTTCTAGAATCCTGGGAAGATGGGTTTCAGAAAGCGCCACATCGCATATTATCACCTTATCTTTACTTTTTACCTGATCAAGATCTTCTAGTAAACCAAAAGGATGGGTAAAAAAGACTTGAGCTTCAGGGTTTGCTGCAAAAGATAACGCTCCAGCACATAACCCGTCGCCATCTCCATGAGTAAAAATCCATTCAGTCACCTTTTTAACCCCTTCATAATACTGCAAATGGTTGTCAAGACATTAATATAAATGTTAGGTGGAAACAAAAACGTTCAAGTAAAAAAAGCATTGAGAGTATAAAGCGCGATTGTTCAATTAACCAGTTACGCTAGATTCAACTAGTTTATGGTTTTGGATGCAAAATGCGCAAAAGACGCCTAAAAATCAACTTTAATCCACTACAATATTGAGAAGCCTTCTCAGAAGTCAAAAAGGTCTTCATCAGAACGCCAATCTCATTTGAGAAATTCTTCTCTTCACATTATCCATTTGGTTAGGAAACATTTTCAGGCGGTATATTGAAGCCAACCAGATTTTCTCGTAAGGTTTATTTTACACTCAATAATAATTTAGTTTTGGAGCAAGCCGAATCAAGAATGTCATCCACATTTGACTTAGAAAGGATATGCACCTCGTCTATACTCATTGGAGGAAATGCGTATGCGAAGATCACCACTCCTGTTCATGATTACGTTAAGTATTCTGAGTTCTTTAGGAGTCGGCTTGTTCGGTCCTATTTACCCAATATTTGTTGTTGAACGTTTCTCAGCGTCCCTTGAAGATGTTGGTTTGCTGGTCGCAGTTTTCGGTTTGGTTGCAGCTGTTTTTAAAGCGCCTGCAGGAAGACTTATTGACCTCTATGGAAAAGAAAAGGTTTTCTTTGCAGGTGTTATTGTAGGCGCCATATGTTCGCTGACTTACATTTTTGCTTTCGAGTTAACCCAACTTTACATAATTGAATTTTTCTTTGGAGTATCATACGCGATGAAAAGTCCCTCTCTTCTTACTTTAATGATGGAGATAAGCGATAAAGGTAAGAGAGGCTTGTTTCTAGGCATATTTGAATCTGTTTATGATGTTGTAGGAGCTGTGGCTGCTTTGCTCTCCGTGATTATAGTTAGCAGATACGGATTTGACACTTTACTATTTATATGCTCATGGTGCGAAGCGATGGCGGGGTTCTTCGTTTTAAAATCAAAAAAGGTAGCTTGCTGATCTACAAAGAATATTAAGTTTAACGAATAACTGCATTACAGTTGAGACGTTACGAGAATCTTAGGATGAATTGATGGGATGGGGAGACCCGCAAAAAATTTGTTATCAGACGTTATATAGAAATTTCTCTTAATGATCCTATGTTTTATTGAAGAATTTGTACCGTCGAGCAGACCGCTTTTTGGGAACCTTTCAGATATTCAAGCGCTAAGATACAACCACTATTGTAT
>CAZIFH010000019.1:0-12639 GCA_964539065.1 uncultured Candidatus Bathyarchaeia archaeon
AGTAGTAGTCTCAATAATAATCATAAAAAGACACAAACCCAACACAAACTATTAAACACGTGAAATCACAAAAACTAACACTTCACAACCACACAACAAAACTAATAACAACAAGACCTCACAACTTTAAGACTTATTAACCAAATTCCATTTAGAAAAAAATTATTGATTTTTTGGTTAATAGTTTATGGATTTTGGACTGCCATATGCAGTTGGACAGATACCGCCATTATTCTTATACATATAGGAAGCACATCTTTACGCTCCAAGCTCTGAAGATTCTCCATCAAAAATGGGGCTGCTGGGATTTGAACCCAGGACCGCGCGCGCCCCAGGCGCGAATCTTAGACCAAGCTGGACCACAGCCCCTTGGGACGGGACCATTTCTCTTAATTGAGCCTAAAATACTTTCGTTGTTAATTAAGCTTAAGTCTCAAGATCTTTCAGAGAATTCCATAAAAAGCATATTGGACAAACTGATGCAAATAAAAAGAAACATAGACAAAATAAACCAGAAGGTATTAAGGCCTTTATTGCATCCAAATCTGAGATGGCTTACAAGGTTCGCTGCTCCAGGCTTATAGTTAACAGTTTCAAGCACAAGGTTTACGTGCGTCGCAGTTAATGTAAAGTCTTCTCCTAATATACAGCGTCAAGACTTAGTAAGAGTGCTGATGCTGTCGTCAAGAAAATCAGGCAGTTTGGTTTACAAGTAGTTAGCTTGAACCGTGGCATAAGACCGACGACAACTGAAAGTTGCCCGATTATCTTCAATCAGTAGACGAGGCATAAAGGACATACTGACCAGCACCTTGATACGCGCTACAATCCTTTATAGTTACTGATTATAGTCAATTTGACGATAATCTTTTTTATTTGGCGGTAATGGCTATTATGAAGAAGATAGTGTCTGAGAAGAAATCTACCCAGCGGTGGCACGTTTGGTGTCTGAGCTTAACTGGCTTCAATGGATGATAGCTGTGGCTGCAGCCTTTTCCATTGGATTAACTAAAACTGGGATTCCGGGGCTGAGCATCTTATTCATACCTTTGATGGCTGAGTGTTTTCTTGCAAAAGCCTCAACAGGAATTGTTCTTCCATTGCTGATGCTTGCCGATGTCTTCGCTGTAGCCTATTACCGAAGGCATGCTGTTTGGCCTCACCTTCTTAGACTTATGCCTTGGACCGCACTGGGCGTAGTGATAGGATATTTTGCCTTGGACAAAATTAGCGACTCTCAATTGAAGCCGGTGATTGGTGCTATAATTTTGGTGATACTTTTGGTTAATTTCTGGTTTGAGAGTAGTGAGCGGGTGGACTTGTTCGTACCCAAAAACTGGTGGTTTGCTGTTGTAATGGGCATAACCGCAGGCGCATTGCTAGGCATAGTGTTCCTCAGACGGATACCTGAAAAGAAATTTAGAGTCATCGTACAAGCCCTTGCAGCAATAGCGGCAATAAAGCTTTTTCTCTGACCGTGCATTCAATGAAAATTTTGTGGCAACCGCTGTGCCCAAGGTTTTTATCTAAGAAATGTAGGGTGCTTTACACAAATTTTCCCGATTTAAATGGAATTCAGCAGTCCACTTCTGGTCAAGATATGATAATTTGCATTCTGTTGAACAAGTAAAGCAATTTTTTTCTATCTACCATCGAATTGATATTTCAATTGATTTTTTAAGCATGTATTAATTTGAGTTTCGGGAATACTTTAAATCTTTGGTAGCAGTTTCTCTATATTGAGATGATTATTTGGTGGAAATTAAGGCTTACATCCTGTGCAAGGTAAATTCCGGCACTGCTAGAGAGGTGTGCGATGCAATATCTGGATATTCGGACGTCTTAGAAGTCGCTATGTTGTATGGTGAATATGATATCATAGTTACCTTACAGAGTGAGTCGCTTCAAAAGTTAGATTTTATAAATGATAAAATCCGCATGATCCCAAACATTATTTTCACCTCAACCATGATTGTTAGTAGAAAGTGTAAACCAATTTGAAAGTAAAGACACACATTGAACCTTCAGTGCCTATTTTTTTAATTCAGGTGAAAATGACCTTTTCTATAACCGAAATATTCTATGCAAAGATATATGTAATATAATGAATATATGTTAAAAAGGGTGCAACTTGAGCTTCGATTCACGATATTACAATTTTCGTCAAAAACTGGAAACCGGATTTATGATGGTGTCGATAGTTTTTCTAGTTATTTTATCTTTGAGCGTCATTTTATATATTGCAGATATGGAATCCCGCTTATCAGGTAGGCCCAATGAATTTAGAGATTTACTTTGTGCTTCTTGGCAAACACCATGGGGTATAGTTACATCGTTCTTCGTTCATGCAAATGAACCTCATCTGACTCGAAATATGATAGCACTATTGATATTTCTGGTGTTGTTTGTTACTTTGAATGTTTTTTATACTAAAAAGGAAATGAAACGAAGGATTCTATTTTCTTCAATCATAATATTCATTATTCCCATAATATCTAACCTTATATCAATCATTGTGTACCCGAAGGTAATAATAATTGGCTCCTCCGGAATAGTGTATTCATTAGAGGGTCTTTGTTTTACATTATCCATTATTAACTTTATGGGACTTAAGCACAAAACCAGACAGCTGACAAATGAAACGTCTGTTGTTTTGGCAGCATCGCTAATAAATATTATTGTCTGTACAATGTTCATTTATAATTTAATTTTTTTCCCAGAGCTGTTTCTGGGCAGTAGGAACAGTATCGTAATAGGTGTTCACGCCTTATCCTTCTGTGGTGGTTGCTTAAGTGCTCTTTTTTACTCAACTAAACTACAATCCCCAAGAATTCCTATACTAAATTAGTTAAAGGCTTTCCCTTTTAATATAAATTTTTAAGTTAAATCATTAAATGACGAGATATTTACGTGTTACTTGG
The DNA here is from genome assembly GCA_964539065.1 of uncultured Candidatus Bathyarchaeia archaeon. Classification (GTDB taxonomy): domain Archaea; phylum Thermoproteota; class Bathyarchaeia; order Bathyarchaeales; family DTEX01; genus JAGTRI01. The sequence continues at coordinate 2,922 of CAZIFH010000019.1, forward strand.
TGCTAAATATTTTCAACTAGGGTTTTCAGCGTTTTTCTAATAACGTCTAGAAGTCTTCTTTCAGTGACTATTCCCACGAGCTTATGTTTTCTGGTCACACCTAATCTTCGAACACCTTTTTTTCTCATAAAGTCAAGAGCTTCTCCGATTGTTTTGTCTTCTTCGATAGATAATATTGGTGAGGACATTATATCTTTGGCATTACTTTCTGAGAGCCTGTTATACCATTTAAGAATACCTTCAACAATATCTCTTTCAGTAATAAGTCCAACTGGTTTATCATTTTCAACCACAACTACTGCTCCAATATCATTTTCAATCATTTTTTGTGCAACGGATAAGATGGTATCTTGGGGAACTGCAGTTATGAATGGACTTCGCATAGCAGAACCAACTTTAGTGCTGTTCAACATGCCTTTCACCTATAATTATTATATTGCTTGTCTAATCATAAAGATTCTTACATTCTAGATAATACTTGGCATATTCAAGCATCGTTATCACTTAACAAAGATTTCAGCGAAATGACACGCTACTTCGCGTCCTGAAATGTTTCTAAGTTCCGGTTCATTAGTTTTGCATGTTTCTGCAACATGGGGGCACCTAGGATGGAACCGGCATCCTGGTGGAGGCGAGATTGGGCTGGGTGGTTCTCCAGGCACGACCTTTCTGAATTTAAACCTATTTTGTGGATCTGGATCTGGAACTGCGTCCATCAAAGCCATAGTGTATGGGTGTAGAGGGTTCTTAAGTACTAATTGCGTCTCTCCATGCTCAACAATCTTTCCAGCATACATCACGGCGATCCGATCCGAAAAATATTTTGCTGTCGCAATATCGTGAGTGATGTACAAAACGCCAACCGAATATTTCTTTTGAATTTCTCTTATAAGAGAAAGAATCTCAGCTCTGCTTGAGGCATCTATCATAGAAACTGGTTCATCGGCAACAATAAAGATTGGATCTAAAACAAGACTTCTGGCTATTCCTACTCTTTGCCTTTGACCGCCTGAAAGCATATGAGGATATTTGGGTAGAAATTCTTCTGGAGGAAGTAATCTTACGTCGGCAAGAGCCTTTTTTATTCTTTCTTCACGTTCTTTTTTAGATATGTTGTGAATCAACATAGGTTCTTCTATAATCTGCCTAATAGTCATGTTAGGGTTGAGCGATGTAAAAGGATCTTGAAATATCATTTGAGCTTTTCTTCTGAATGTTCGTGTATCTTTCATCTTTGTAATTTCTTGTCCGTCGAAAATGATCTGTCCTGATTCAGGCCGCTCAAGTTTTAAGGAAGTTCTTCCTAAAGTTGTTTTGCCACAACCAGATTCCCCAACAATAGAAATTGTTTCACCCAAATTTACAGTAAGCGACACGCCATCTAAGGCCTTAATAATAAGAGATCTGAACAATCCTTTACTAACCCGGAAGTATGTTTTGACATTTTTTAGTTCCATTATAGCTTTCATTTCTGATCACTGTAAAGCCAACATTTTACATTGTGGCCCTTTTCAACCTCTATAAAGGGAGGTTCTTGTTCTTCACACTCATCCTTTCCATAAGAACAACGTTGAAAGAAACGGCATCCTTTAAAGGTTTCAACTAGGTCTGGAGGTGCACCTGGAATGTATCCTGGCATCCTGTTTCCTCGTAGAAGGGGAACACTCGAAATAAGCTTTTGCGTATAAGGGTGTAATGGGTTCTGTAGTACTCTTTCGCTTGGACCAATCTCAATAAGTTGCCCTGCGTACATAACTCCAATTCTATCACATAGGTCACTAGCTAAGGCTACATCGTGAGTTATAAAAATATACGATATTTTCATCTCTTCTTTTAGACGTTTAAGAAGGTTCATGATTTGTGCTTGAATACTTACATCTAAGGCTGATGTTGGCTCATCTAGAATAACCAAGTCGGGATTCAATATTAATGCCATTGCAAGAATAACTCTTTGCTTCATTCCTCCACTTAGTTCATGTGGATATCTATCTACAAAATCAGAAGGCAGCCCCACAAGCTTGAAAAAATCCTTTACCTTATTCAAAGCGTCTTTTTTGTCTTCTTCTAGATGTAAAATAAGGGGTTCTGCTACCTGATATCCTACTTTTAATACTGGATTTAAGGAGTTCATAGCTCCTTGAAATACCATCGATATTCTGCGCCAACGTATCTGAGTTCTAAATTCCTCGTCACTTAATTCCATAAGGTTTTTTCCATCAAATAATACATTTCCTGTATAACAATCAATGTTCATCGGTAACAATCTCATAATAGCAATTGCAGTGCTTGATTTTCCACATCCCGATTCACCTACTATTCCTAGCGTTTCGCCCTTATTCAGCTGAAAACTGACATTGTCTACAGCTTTGACGATTCCTCTTTGAGTACGATAATATAGTTTAAGGTTAGTTATTTCCAGCATTTATCTTTCCCTCAGCTTTGGATTTGCGTATTTGTCAAGGGCATATCCAATGAGAGCAAAAGCCATTGCAGTAATCATTATCAAGAGAGCAGGTAGTAGAATCCACCACCACCAACCGTGTATTACTGCTCCACTGCTGTATGCGTCACTGATGATTTTTCCCCATGTCGGAACCAAAGGATCTCCTAGTCCTAAAACGCTTAAAGCCGCTTCCAAAAAGACATAAGCTGGGACGGCTAACACGATGTTAGCGACTATATATGGCAATAAACGCGGCATGATGTAAAGAAACAATATTCTTAACTTGCTGGCGCCATATGATATTGCTGCTTCTATGTACTGTTCACTCATAATTTGGAAAGTTACGCTTCTAGCTGTTTTTGTTACTCCTCCAAAAAGGCTAAGTGCAATTATAATGACTATAAGCACCCAGAGGTTAATCTCATAAATTAATGAAATCAAGATGAGGAAGGGTAGAAAAGGTAAGATCATATAGATTTCAGTAACTCTTTGAACTATCTCATCAACTATTCCACCATACCAAGCGCTTAATGCTCCGAGAAACGATTGAATTATGCTAGTGGCGATGGCGGCAGAAAGCCCGAATGCTAATGCCACTGGCGCACCCCATACAAGACCTATAAATAAATCATGTCGTTTATAATCTGTTCCAGCCAACCCTTGAACTTGCCCATATGATATAAACTCCGCGTTGGCGGTGTCTGATTCGTCAGTTGCTATTAACTCAATTTTAATTCGGTATGACCCCTTAAGAATTTGGGCAAGGTTTGAATTCCCCATATTCTCATTGTTTATTGCAAAAAGACATTTCTCAGGATAAATGGTTCTGTTAGTATTAGTTCCTAAAATCAATAGGAAATTATACACATTTTCTTTAATCGCATTGTCTGTACTGATGTAGAAATAGACAACAGGATTATCGATTACGTTTTTATAAAGTGTTGCCTCTAAAGTATCAGGCCTTACAAGCTTTATAGTTACTAAAGGTCGACTTTTAGAATAATTTGCATATAATATGACGGTTAATTCAGAAGGGAAATCATCATAATTAAAATCAAAACGTGCATCTAACGTTATGTACTTGAGACCAGAAGCTTCGACATAATATTCATACTTGTTGAATTTTTCAGGAGGAATCCTTATTGTTGAAGGAATATTTTTACCTGTTATAAATGTCACCCATTCGGGAGCTGCAACTCTGGGATTTTCTAACCAAAAAATGGGATTATTCCACTTAGATACAACGTCAAATGGTACAAAAATTATTGCGAAAACTGATACGCCTGTAATTATAAGTAGAATTGCCACTCCAATTATTCCGCTTTTTGACGAAGAGATAGCTTTAAGTAAATCACGTAGTCCTCCGGGCATACTCACTATCTTATCCCAACCTTTATTCTAGGATCCAATATGCTGTACACTAGATCTAGAATGAAAATTGTTATGACAAGTAGATAGGCATATACGACTGTCAACCCTATAATTACTGGCGGATCGAGAGATTCGATCGCTTGATAGAACAGTGTTCCTAATCCTGGCCATGCAAAGACGGTTTCAGTTATTATAGCTCCTTGCCAAGATGAAATTAATGAAAGAGAAATCGAGGTAATAATTGGAGGTAATGAAGGCCTAAGTATATAACGATTAATAATTTGATTTTCCGAAAGCCCTTTTGCCTTAGCAGCCATAACATAATCCTCTGCCGAAGACTGCATCGCAAGATTTCTCGTTATATAAGCCCACGATCCGAAAATTGAAAAAATCCAAGTAAATAGAGGTAATGCCATGTGGTACATCACATCAAGTACGTAGCTAATTGGATCAGTAGGCGGTGGCACGCTTACCATTCCACCGAAGGGAATACTTATCCCTAAGGGTCGAAGTTGATAGGCAAATAAAAGAATAAATAGGATTCCGAAGAACCAGGCTGGAATGGCTTGGGTAATAACTGCAAACATTGTAGTTATTCGGTCGAAAATACTTCCTGGACGTCGTGCCATTCTTAGACCTAAATATAAACCTAGGATAGAATAGCCTATGGTGCCGGTTGTAAAAAGTAAGATTGTTCTTGGAAGCCTTTCTAAGATTATTACACTTACTTGTTTTGTTCCACTGGCGCTTGTTAAGAATAGTGCCCTTCCCAAATCAAGCGTTAATGCATCATACAGGTAGATTATGGATCTTTCAAAAAATGGTTTGTCAAGGCCCTTAGCTTTTATCGTTAAATTATATCTTTCTTGTAATATTCTGGTCTTATCTTCTTCAGGCAGCTGACTCCAGCCTGGTGTACGCGCTAAATTAGTTCTAATGTCGTACTTAATTTGCGAGGTTATGATTTGATCTATTAATCCACCTGCATTAGCTATGATAATGGTTAAATAGATTGATGCTATGAGGGTTAGAATCAGAAATACAACTCTTTTCACTATGTATTTTTTCCACATGAACATCAACTATACATATTCTTCATATAGGCTAAGGTTGCATTTTAAAAATATTTCGGTTAAAAAAAGGGGGGATGGAGAGTTGATTAACGTTTTCTTAAAGATAGAACAACAGCAACTAAGGCAACAATTATGCTCACTGCAGCAAGTCCTAGAGCTATGTTCATCATGCCTAATGCGTTTTGTGTACTAGCTAACGCTGTGTTAAGATCAGCAACTTCGTTTTCAAGTGTACTTATTCTTCCACCAAGTTCTGATTGGATTTGTTGAACTACTGTTTGGAAGTAAGCTAGTGCCGGCGTCACTGTGAAAACTGCTTCTTTAGTTACTGGTATTGCTGCTTCATTTCCTACTGTTATGGTGATTAGTCTATAGGAGCCTACGCTAAACATGCCGGTATCTGTTGAAGTTAGCTGTATACTAAATGCTCCTCCACCAACATTGGTTGCAACGCCTGAACCAGCTATAGAACCTTGTGGATTAACAAGTATGTATTTCATTGTCGCATCAGAATATCCAGCTCCAGCCACTGAAACTTGCAGGTTAAAAGTTGCAGCCAATCCCGGAACCACTGATTCTGGTGTTGAAACAACAGCCACATTAGGAATCTTAACATTCAGCATGCTGTCCCAAGCGTCTGCCTTAAACGGATACTCTCTAAAAGCAGTAAAGATTAGCTGCGATGCATCTGTGTCAACATGGTCAAATATCCATGGACCTGCAGAGACCCAGAAGTGACCCATACCGTCATACCAGTCTGTTAAGGCAGTCCATCGAGTGCTTGCCTCTGTTTCTGTCACATAATCGACTAGCTCTGGAGGTACATAATTTTCGCCTGATAATTCAGTGAGTGCATTGGCCAGGATTTGTAGTGATGTACCTTTGGTAAGGTCAAGCATATCGACGCCCCAGATGTCAGCGTTGTCCATTGACCATGCAGTTTCTTTTTCTGCAACAACCTTGTTCATTAAGGCCCAAAGTTCCCAAGGAACCGCTGGAAATACATCTGCATACGACGCGATAAAGGATTCATCTATGTGCCAGTAGTCAAGGTATATTTCAACAACATTATCGGAAACAAATTTTACACCTCTAAAGTTGTTTACAAACACTGTTCTTCCTGGAGATGCAGCGACTGGATCATATACATCACTTGAAGGATCAACGAGTTTAAAGTATTCAGCTATTTGGGCTAGTATGTCTGCTTTATTCACGGCTTCACCGTGATGCCATGAGCCGAGTGTTATGTCCCACGTTATTTTACTTTTAGATTGAACTCCTGATCCTACTGTTGTGAATTCAGATGTAGCCACATTATATGTTAATGCGTCAGCTGGTACGTCAAGCCTGCCATCTGGCCCAGCGGTTTGTACTGTGAACCCCGCTCTGACTGGTATGTATACTCCAGTGTGAGGATGTGGATAAACACCGACTTCTTGCACCATATATTGTGAATAAACGTCATATAGCCATGAGAATCCTGCAGCCGGGTTAAATCCTTCTATCAATAGAGCTCGGGCGCCCACAGTTATTGTTCCGCCTGGTTGTTCGTATCGTACGGTTCGAAGTGTCCAAAAGCTCTGGCTTCCGCCATCAAGGTCATATACAAAGGAACCTAGATTTGACGCATATGGAAAACTGGCCAGCTGGTCTAAGATCCATATGTGGCATCCGTCCTCCAGCATTAGTCTTGAAATAGTTTTGACAAGTTCGTTTCGTTCTTCTGCTGAGGCATATTCACCATTATTCAGCTTATCCATGGCTTCTCTTAATAGTGGTGATGGGTTATATTCTCCGAAAAGTGGGGCATTGTCAGGAGAGTACATAAACCATGGACCATCATCACTATACGCTGTTATTGCAGTTGAAATCCACCCAGCAGTATAAACATGCCAATCTCCTCTTAATGTGGGGGAAAGAGCAGCCCAATATCCGTATGCATCTGCACTTCGTTTATACATCCGGTTGCATGTGAATCCAAGGGCTTCAAGCTGATTGGCTAGATAGTCACCTACGTCCTTTCTCTCATCTTCATTTCTTATAAGTAGATTGATGACTATAGGTTCACCCTCATAATACCATTTGCCTTCCTGTAGAACCGCACCGTCCTCTGCCAAAGCATCAAAAATTGCTGTTTTAGCCTTATCAAAATCATATGCATATTGACTTTCGAGCTGTTTCATGTAATCTGCTACTCTTGCATAATCTGGATCCACTGAACCATAAAAGAACCACTTTGGTACACCTCTCCCACTATAAAGTTGATTTACAATATAGTTTCTGTCTATAAGCCAGTTTAATGCCTCTCTTACTGCTCTAAGATGGAATGGATTATATCCTTCTGTTGTTTCTAGAGGATTAATAAGTAGTTCATTATACATGCCATAGGAATTAACAAGGTCAACAAGCTCAGACTCTTCAGCACGTCTAGTGTTTGCAGTACTAAGATACCACATGTACAGCTGCATTTCGCCAGTTTCGATCTTTTGAACCGCTGTTGCATCGCCACCCTGTAAAAATATAATCAGTTGATCTGGATAAGGTCCATAGGGAACTTCATCTTGCGCTGTAACCCTTAATACAGACATCATAGGCAATGCTAGAATCAAAAGCAATGATAAAATCGACAATAGGGTTTTTTTTGTCATTTTTCTCTTCCTTCCTTATTTTATACATTTTCATTTCAACCAAGATGTTTAAATATATTTCGTATATTTCATAAATTGAAACAATAACACTCTCATAAATACGAAAGAACCAGTACTAAATAGAAATTTAAAATGAAACAATGATAAATGGTAATGATAAAATAACACCACATTGGAATTCTTAAAAAATATATCACGAAAAACCAGACTTGGGAAATTATCCTTTCACAACTTGAAAAGCATGATTGCCAAGACTACGTTTTGTCAACTTGGCACCTATACGAGTTAGAATAGGAAATTTAAGAACATAAAATGTAAGGTAATTCGACAGAGAACATTTTTATATTTATCTTGCAAGGTTTTATTTCCATATTCCATAAAATCAAATAATGTAAGTTCATATTCGTGGTTGCTGTTCCACGACTTTAAACTTGTAACTTATTTAAGAGAAACAAAGACGTTTATACTTCCTTCGACTTAGGTTATGAAGAAAAAAGATGAAAAGTGAAAAACTCTTCTCTATCACTCTCAGTGAAAAAGGACACAGATAATATGTACCAGATTGCTGTTATAACTTTCGACTGTAAGAAATGGTCTTAGCTCTTACATGAAAAATAACATCTGTTACATAACAGGCGTGGAAAGTTTTCCTGAACTTGTGGCTGGTTACTCTGGTATGCCCTGCTGAAAAGACAACTGGCAAGATGAAGATGATGGAAAGCTGCCAAAACTGCCATAACTGCCAAAATAATTGTCCAATGGCGTAATCGCTTTTGATCGCTTTCTCTTTTACATCAAAAGATGTCTCATCTACTATTATGGAAAAAAGAGGCGTTGTTTCATTTCCTGACTGTATGGGCCCTTCATAGCATATTACAATGTTGGATGTCTCCGTTGTCAAAGAGCTTGCCCGTAAAACAAGGGACTCTTAAACTGAGTTAAGGAAAAAGTGGAATTCTTTCAAGAAGATACTATCTTAATTTTAAAGGCGTAGGTCGTGATTAGCTGCTCGCTGAGACAGTGAAAAAGCTTCAAAACCCTGACTTACTGAAAAACATGGGTGTTAGCTAGATCTCTCTGACATAAAAACGCTCTTAATAGTGTCAGACTGGTCAGGCGAAGGCGTCCTTTTAACACAAGATCAAAACCTGATTAGAATCGCCAAAGACTACTACGACAACCCCTTATGCTGCACCACTGCACTCACCGTTAAGAAATCGAAGATGCTAACTCCAACCAAACGGGATTAACAACCATTTTTTAACACGGTAAGGCCGTTTGAAGCTTGGGTTCTAAATGAAATTTTAAGAATAATATCATCTTCCCCAAAAAAAAGAAACAAGCAGTCAATTTTAGGAGAAAAGAATGGTTAAATATTTTTTCGAAGCGCATTTACATGAATTTAATTTTTTACGATGCGCTAGATTAATCGCATCATTTAAGGACGGCTAACGAGTAAATCAGCCAACGGGATTGTTAGGAACAAAAATGAGATCCGCGATCTTAAATATTATTAGATTATATCTTAATGTCTTAGTAAGAGAACATAACAACCAAGGCACAGCGAAAGCCTATAAAATACTATGTAACTGCATAGAACCTCAACGTAATAAATAAAGGTTTGACCGAAGAAGAAAAACTAAAAAATAAATGATAAATGCAACCTGTGAATGCTGAGATATAAGATGTCGTCCCGATTCAGCATATTCATCCCTGTCTACAAAGAATCAGAGTTTCTTGAACCACTACTAGTCAACCTCATTGCTGATATATATGAAAATAAGGAAATCATCGTTGTTGTAGACGAACCCACAGAAAAAAGCCTCAGTCTGGCAAGTAAATACTCGGAAAAGGTTCGTTTCATCTGTAACGGTGAGAGAAAGGGGAAAGTCAATGTGCTTAATGAAGCAGTAGAAAAGACGACTGGCGACATTTTATTTTTTCTTGATGCTGATACTAATCTGGGCAATAATTCGGAAAACATTTTTGAAGTCATAAACAGAGAAATAAAGGAGTCTGAAGTAGTTGAAGTTAGGAAGGACATAATTCGTGACTCTTTCGTCGCAAAAATTGTAAGCTACGATTACTTGGGCTTTAATTTTACTAACTGGTTTTTTTCCAAGAAACTAAGTCGGTGCTTGGGATTGAACGGAGCCGCCTTCGCTATTAAACGGGAAACCTTC
>CAZIFH010000020.1:0-12948 GCA_964539065.1 uncultured Candidatus Bathyarchaeia archaeon
TACTTATGTCCTTTGAGAATGAAGCTTCTCCAAAAATGAGTGAAGAATGTGCTAACATCTTGGAATCCGTCATTGACGCTCTTAAAAGTCCTCTTCCATACCAGCAAACAAAGGCAAGGCTACTTCTAGACGTCTTATACCAGAAAAAATGTAAGGAAGCTTTAGCTTGGATTTACGAAAAATACAATACCCACCCAGCAATTCACGTACAAAAAATTGCTAAACGAGCTCTTGAATTTCATGATCGACTAGAGTTATAAAATAACTTTGTAATCTTCGTTTTTAGATTCAAGTTACTAGAAAAAGACATAAAATAAAATTCAGAAGCGTCAAAAATAGTTCAACAAAATCTGAATCATCCTTTTTGTTCTAAAAGGGTAACATCTTAAAGATTTATGTACCGTTCGACAAATGGATGACCTTTTTATATCGCCTAAATCTTTCTTCTATGATTAACGTCTCTAAAGATTAACCATACTACGTGTCTGTCGGATTATCTACAAAATAAGTACACCATAACCCAAGTAGCTACAAAATATTAATCCGAAAACAAAAAACTTAACTTCTAACAAAAACTAAACGATTAATCTTGGAAAATAAGCGGGGGTGTCCGAGTGGTCAAAGGAGGCAGGCTTAGGACCTGCTGGCGAAGGCCTGCGCGGGTTCGAACCCCGTCCCCCGCATTTTTAGGCAGGGAACGAGTCAAATAGTGTTTTGCTACTTCACTTATTTTGTTCATGGCTGTTTTCTCTTCCTGAATATCATGAGTTGGTCAGGTGTGGTGCAAACGTATTCGAATCCTGTTTCGATGAGTCTTGTTGTTTTTGTCTGACGTCTTTGTGAGCTTGGAGAGGTATTCGCCCAATTGAGTTGTCGCAGTATGAGATTACCCGATTTTTGAGAATGTTTTTCATGCTTTTTTACTCTGTATTATAGGCTCTAACCCCTTTTCCTCTTTGAACTGCATCCTATAGAATGCACTGTACATTCCGCCTCTATTCATAAGTTCTTCATGAGTTCCTCTCTCTATTACTTTGCCCTGGTCTAGGACTATGATCTCATCGCATAATCTTATGGTTGATAGTCTATGAGCTATTATTATGGCAAGCCTGTTTCTGATGAGCTTCTTTAAAGCGTTCTGCAAAACAAGTTCGGTGTATGGGTCAATGCTTGAGGTTGCTTCATCAAGAACTAAGAGTTGAGGGTTCATCAGGAGAGTTCTTGCGAAGCTTATTAGTTGTCTCTGTCCTATGGAGATATTTGATGAGCCTTCCTGTATTACATAATCGTATCCGCTTGGAAGTTTCATTATGAATTCATGTGCACCAACTGTCTTGGCTGCTTCGATAACCTCTTGGTCAGATGCTTCTGGATTTCCAAATTTTATATTGTCCTTTATGCTAATTGGGAATAAGAAGGAATCTTGAAGAACTATCTTCATGTTCTTGCGGATAGATGAAATCTTTATGTCTTTAAGATTATAACCGTTAATTAGGACTCTTCCTTCAAGCGGCTCATAGAACCTTGTTAAAAGATTTATTATCGTGCTTTTACCTGCACCTGTGGGTCCAACTATGGCTAGCTTTTTCGGTTTATCCAAACTGAAGCTTACCTTCTTAACTACTGGAATATTAGGTTCATAGCCGAAGGTGACGTTATCAAACACGATGCTCTCAATTGTCTCCAGCTCCACCGCCTTTTGAGGATGAGCGTCTTTAACCTCAGCCTCAGTGTCAATAAGGTCAAACATTCTTTCAATTGCAGCCATGGCAGACTGATACTGGTCATAAACGGATACTAGATCCACAAGTGGCATAAAATATGAGAACTGGTACTCAATGAAGGCGACAAGCATCCCAACGGTGATTTCGCCTTCTAGAACCATTAGGGATCCGAACCAGAGGATAAAAGCGGTTCCAATAATCCTCATATAAAGGATGATGGGTTGATATACTGATGAAATCCTGATCGATTTTAGGCTTGCTTTGACAGTTCTATCTTGAACCTTGACGAAGTCTTTGAAGGAGCTATCCTCTTGAACAAAGGATTTTACAACTTTCATTCCTGAAAGATTTTCCTGGATCTTTGAAGTTAATCCTCCGACGGTTGAAAGCATATTTCTATAAGTCGCTCTTGAAACTTTGCCGAGAATCCATGCTAGTGTAATAGCGAAGGGTAAAATCGAAACTGCGAGGAGAGCGAGCTTCAAATTGAGAGAGAAAATTATGACCAAAGCTCCTAAAATTGATGCCGTATCCATTATTATGCTTGTCAGTCCCATCCTGAGGAAGATTCTGACTGTATTTGCATCATTTATCGGTCTTGAGAGTATCCTTCCAATCTCTCCTTCGGAAAAGTATCGGAGAGATATTATCTGCAACTTATGTATCATCTCGTCTCTCATCCTGGCAACAACCCTCTCGCCGACTATCCTCATCTGGAAGAGCTGTATATACTGGAATAAGAAGTTGGCTAAGGTGACAAGGACGAATAGGGGCACCCACCAAATGAAACCTGAAAGATTACCTAGTTGAATAATCTGGTCTATCGCAATTTTGTGGAGGTAGGGAGAAAGTAGGCTTGTAATGGCTGTCAAAACAATGGTTAAAGCGCCTATCGCCAAATTTCTCCTATACGGCCTCGCGTATTCATACATTCGTCTAATTAAAACTCTGTCCGGAACCGTTCTCTTCCGTGTTTCTTCAGCCTTTGAGAATGCGCCGAACGGGCTAGACATGTGCCACCGCCTCTTCGCTTAGATTTTCTATAGGAACCTTCTCCAAGAACTGTGTCTCATAGATCTTCTTGTAGATCCCCCCTTTAGCCAGCAATTCTTCATGCGTCCCAAACTCTGCAATCTTTCCATCCTCCAGAACCATGATCCTATCTGCATTCTTTATTGTCGAGAGCCTCTGAGCGATTATGAAGCATGTTCTGCCTTTCATTGCTTCTTCTATTGCCTCTTGTATCTCATGCTCGGTCTTAGCATCAACGAAGGAGAGGGAGTCATCAAGAATGAGGATCTTCGGATTCGTCAACAGAGCCCTTGCAATTGTTATCCTTTGCCTCTGGCCTCCAGAGAGTGTGACTCCTCTTTCTCCCACCATCGTGTTGTAGCCTTCGGGAAAAGATTCTACGAAGTCATGAATTCTGGCAAGCGTCGCTGCCCTGACAATCTCATCCATTGAAGCTTTCGGGTTACCGAAAGCAATGTTGTCTCTTATAGTGCCTGTAAATATGAATACATCTTGAAGGACAAGCCCTATCTGCCTCCTCAAGGACTCCAACTTGTACTTCTTGGTGTCCACGCCGTCAATCATTATTGTTCCAGAATCGATGTCATAGAATCTTGGAATGAGGTAAACCAATGTGGTCTTGCCTGACCCTGTTGCTCCTAGAATGGCTATCTTCTCTCCAGGCTTCGCCCTGAAACTAATATTTCTAAGCACTGGTCTACTTTTATCATATCCGAATGTTACATTTTCAAATGCAACTTCGCCTTTGTTGATCGAAATTTCCTGCGAATCAGGCTCATCTCTAACATCGACTGGTATATCCATTATCTCAAAGATTCTTTCTAGCCCAGCTGAAGCGTTTATCCATGTTCCGGCGAGCTGACCTAGATCGCGTAATGGGAAGCTCAGCCTCATCATATATCTGGAAAAAAGTATAAGTTCACCGATTGTCAACAATTGTGATGGTGAGGTAATTAGGTTCCCTCCATAAAGGTAAATCATGACTATTCCAAGGGTCAGTATTGCTTGGGGGGAAGGAGCATATATTGACTGGATTCTACCAGCAGTAATCGCTGTGTTAACATAGATCTCTTCCACTTGTTTAAACCCTTCTTCCATCTCCTTCTCTCTTTGAAAGATCCGCACAACCCTCATGCCTATAATATTTTGCTGTATATAGGCTCCAAGCCTTCCCAGTATGAGCATCATCTTCCTGAAGAGCGGCATCGTCTTCATCCAGAGCTGAGATGTAAAGTAGAATACTAGTATCATAGGTATAATGGACAGTATGCTCATTGTCGGATTCGTGGAATACATTGTTCCGAAGACAATAATCACCGTAAAGACAGCGTTACATAGAGTTCCAACCCAAGATCTTAGAAAGCCTTCGACTGGCTGTAGATCCATCGTTGCTCTTGAGACTAGATCGCCCACGGCGATGGAATCATAGAATTTGAAAGATTTGTTTTGTAAAGAAGAAAAATAATCCGATCTGAGGTCTCTGACTACCAATTGCGCCGAATAACCTTGAAGATATGCAATTATGAAGTTTACGATACCGAAGGAGACTACTGCAAAAACTATTTTAAGTACAAGATCAGGTAGCGCCTCGACTTTTCCGCCTATGACAACCATGTCGATAATCTGCGATGTATATAGAGGTTCAAGGGTGAATAGGTAAGAGCACAGAACAGAAAGTGCCGCAACGAGAAGGAAAAAAGGAGTGTACGACGTCTGATATTTAAGGAGCCTTTTGAAGTTATCCTTTGATGTGGAGAAGCTTCTTTCCGTTTTGATAGCGTTGACATATTCGATGACTGGTTTAGACACGCTCATTACATGCACCAAGCATTGTTGTGACGACGGAGGACTCTTAATTAGCAGATTAAACCTTCAAGGGAATTGTGTGAGATATATTCTTTTCGAATCTGTTCTATATGTCTAAACTTTAATTATTATCGAGAGATGATCTGCTTCATGCATTAGCTCAAAAATCTTTGGTGATCCTAAAGAAATCTAGTGAAAAAGGCACCATCTAATCCATTGAGTGTAAGACTTATTCTTTAGAGTGAGGTTTATGAGTTTCTGACATAAGCAGTGGTGTAGTTGTGAAGGTTATTGTTGATTACGAAGTTACTGGTCGAAGATAAGCCGTATCTTCAACAAGAGTTGTAAGTGAATCTGTAGCGACTACACTTGAAGCTATAGAGGTGGTGCACCATCGTTATTGACATGTTTCAATTAAAGGATTGAAAGAATTGTTTAGATGACAGATTCTGGGAGCATGGGTGATCAGTTGCAACGCGTACATTAAACATGTTCTGTGAAAGGAAATTTCTTCATAAATGTTCTTCTTAGTTTTTATTCCAGAAGACGTAATTAACGAAATCCGCAATCTCAAGTGCATCCTAATATGGTTTGAGTGGACGAGAAGCCAAGCAAGGTTATCAACATGGTTGAGGGATTTAAGAAACCGTTTGAAACTTTTATGTAATAGGAAGGTATGTTTTTTACGGTATTTTTGCGTGTTTAAGTTTTATGCTGGCTTGTTCTCTAACTCCCCAATTTTTCATGGAACTTTCATGAATCGCGACTTACCTTTTTTGCTGAGATGTCTATCTCACTGAAAACTTTGGTTATGCCTTCTATGACCTTCTTCTTAATCTCGTTTGAAGAGCCTTTTCGCATATTAACCTGAACAATAGGATTACTTCATTCATATACATATAAAATCTTTGTGACATGAACAGCCTTTCTTCTAGAAGGCGAAACTGCTGGAGTAACATGTGCAACAATGTTGGAACGATGATGAGAGTAACATAAAATGACTTAAAAAGATGATGATGCGAAGCGGAAATCGTTGAACATGTAGAACGCTAAAAATGTCGAAATGAACTGAAAACCGTAAATAAGGATAATAAAGATAAAGGTTTCTTAAAGACGAAAAAAGCTTATGAGTTGGCAAAGGATGAAGGCTTATGCCTTAAAGGTTCCAAAAAAACAAGGTGAAGCCGCAATACGATTGGCCTCTACATTATGCTTGCTTGACAAACGTTTGAAGATACTTCAGAAAAACGGTTTTCTGTTTATTCCCTTAGTTCAGAAGCCATGTTCAAAGATGCTTTATAAACTAAGCTTAGACGTTTTTGAGGTTGTTTTCGAAGAGTTTGTTGCTCAAACTAAATATGCAAAAAAGGGTGTTGACGCATTTGCTGTCTGTCTGCCTCAACATCTTCAAGAAAGTTTTCCGCGATCTATCGATTTTGTTGGCGAAATAGCAATAGTAGAGGTTCCTCCTGAATTAATAGATTACAAACATGTTGTTGGTAAAGCAATTCTTGAATCTTACAAAAAGGTTCGAACCGTGCTAGCAAAGTCGGGAGCTGTAGACGGAGTTTATCGACTAAGAAGTTACGAGGTTATTGGGGGGGTATCAAGCATGGAGACAGTCCACAGAGAAAACGGCTGTAAATTCTTTCTTGACCTTAGCAAAGTGTATTTTTCGCCTAGGCTTTCTTATGAACATCTTAGAGTTGCTTCTCAGGTTAAAGAGCGAGAAACCGTCATCGACATGTTTGCCGGTGTTGGACCTTTCTCGGTGTTAGCGGCAAAACTATGCAAAAAAGTTAAAATTTACGCTGTAGATGTGAATCCAGAGGCAGTTAAGTATCTGGAAAAAAATGTTTTTGCCAATCGTGTCTCAGGGAAGGTTACACCTATCTTAGGTGACGTTAGAAAAATTGTTGGAGAAAAAATGCGGGGAATCGCTGACCGTGTAATAATGAACTTGCCTGAAAGATCCTTAGAATACGTTGATGTTGCTTGTGAATCTTTGAAGCCTGAAGGTGCAGTTGTTCATTATTACGAGTTTGCGAAGGGATCTAATGCAACAGCAACTGTTAAAAAACATTTAGTGGAGGCTGTCAGCAAATCTGGTCGTTGTGTACAGCATATTTCATTTACAAGAATTGTTCGAGAGGTCGCTCCGTTTAAGTGGCAAATTGTTATAGATGCAATCATAAAATAAAAAGGTTTAATGTTATTCTTCTAAACTGTTTACGGTAACTGTTATCTTAATTTTTTGGGTCGGGTTTCTAAGTTTTTCGACAAGTTTTCTGGAGAGGTTGATTGCAGCTTTGTCTGCTTTAACTGCCAGTGTTCGGCTGCAAATGTAGCTACTTTTTCTCACAACTATGTCTGTGGGATCTTGAAAAGATAGGTTGAAGTCGCCTTTAGCTGTAACAGTTTCTCTTTCTCCATCCGCTTCAATAACAATCACAATTTTTGCGCAGGTATTTTTCGCTGCTTCTTTAAAATCTTGACTAAAATCTAAAAGACCTTTATCTGATTTGACTGCAATAATGCAGTCTCCCCTTCTTGTGAGATAGGCTTCTTTGGTTATCTCAAATGTGGTTTTATGAGTTGCTTGAATGAAATTGTGGCCATATGCCGTGATGACTTCAGTTTTCTTCATGCTTAACACCATGTTTTCAATAACTTAATCAATAATATTATGAAGCATGAGTCATGCAGGGTAATTCATTTTTCCCATGAATTTTTATAAGATTATCCATGTAATTATTGGCGCTAAAAATGTGATTTACATGAATGATTTCTTAAATGGTAACAAGAAAAAAATGCTTAAGTCAGAGTTAGAATCTAACTGTTAATATCTATTAGAACCGTGAAGATGAACGTTTTAATGTTTTGAGTGGATCCAAAATAAAATGAATTGAAGGATAGCAGCTTGAGACAGTTTTTAGGGCAATAGGTAATGGCATAATAGGATTACTTGGTGAAAAGTTAAAAATAAATTGGTACTTGTTATAGTTTAAGCTTTTTCTCGGTAGAACTTTATGTATTTGTTTTTGTCTTCCTCGCTTAGGCTGTTCCAAAGGAGAATCTGTTTACGTAACATGTCTATAAAGTGGCGGTTAAGGTATATCCAACGTTCAGTAGCTCCGCCTGTCCTATTCAGGATTATTCGAAACTGCCAACGGTCTGGAGCTTCTTGAATGGCAATAAGTGAGGTAGTTTGAGTAACTCCTGAGTCGTATGGTAAGAGACGGTTGTTCGCTAAAATGCTTATACAAGGCTTACCATCCATCTCGCTTTCTGTTAGATTAATGCTATCAGTGAAGAAGTCTGGAGAATCTCTTGAAGTGTGTGCACCTATATATTCGCTAATATATTCGATTAAACCTTCTACTTCAGATCTGGTTCGTATATTAAAAGGCAACGGAATCTCCCAAACGTCTAATCTAGGCTTTGTAGGTATTTTCCAGAGACGTTCCAAACTGGGTGTAACTATTCTGGAGGCAATCCACATTGGATAAAAGCTTGACAAGATTGTGGCAACGGCAGAAAATCCAAGGGCGATGAACACCCAGCTTGAAGAATAGTTGAGTATCACGCTTCCTGGAAGTATAGCTCCTGCAATCTTACCAAAAACTACAGCTACAAGGTACCCTGAAACGCCTCCAATCAGGGCGTAAACAATTGCTTCAGCTAAGAACATGAAGGATATGTGGATTGGTGAGAGACCTATCGTACCGTAGGTGCCTATTTGTTTCTTTCTCTCGTAGACTGAACCCAGAAGTATATTGAAGATTCCTAGAATAGCTAAAGTCATCGGCACCAACTGGCTCTGGATACCTATAACGTTGTAAACGGCGCCAGTTCTACTGAGGTATATTTTTTCGTTAACACAGAAGAAGGGTAAAAGGTAAGTGAAGGTTGTGTAGAATTCAGCAGCTGCTTTATTAATAAGTGAAGAATCCTTAAATTGAAGCGAAATAGAAGCGATGCTTCCACCCATTTCGACTACCTCCTCGTAAGGAAGAATCAAACAGTATTTCATAGGCACATGTATATTCCATGGGTTTGGTTGCAGTTCCGGCGGCAAATCAAACCTGATGGGTAACAATGATTCACCGTCAAGAGAAACCATTCTTTCTATAGAATCATCAACTATACCTATAACAGCATGCGGCATTGACATAAAGTTCACTATGAATGGTTTACCTGAAATGAACTCAGCTATACTGATACCTAGCTGGTTAGCTTGACTTTCACTTAGAATGACTACTCCTCTCTCATTAGGTGTGAACCATCTTCCTGCTTTAAGAAATGTGCTACTTATTTCGAAATCGTTAGGACTTAACCCCCAAAGCACCGGTGTCCTAATAGCCGCATCGTTATAGGTAGTTATAAACGCTGGTTTCTGAGTTGCATTCCAAGTGAACAGGGCAGGGTAGCGTGCGTAGAACCAAGCCCTAGGCACGATTGTTGCTTGGTCTCCATACTTCACTTTTAAGTAGTCTAGAACCATATTTGGTATGCGGTAGTCGCCTTCTCCCCACTGAGGTTTATGTATGTAGATGCCTTCAAAGTTGGGAGATCCCTGTATTGCGGGTGTTTCATAGCTTACCGCATATACTGATATAGAGGTTAAGTTAACCAGCGCCACTACCATTAGTGTTATGGAAACCAAAGTTAAGACAGCTCTTATTTTGCTCTTTTTAATATTTTCTATGCCAATCAAAAATGAGGGGGTGATTCCCTCAAGTCGAGAAACATTTATGTCATGTTTTCCCATTCTGCGTAGCCTAATCTCATTTATGAAATCTTGAAAATGACGCAGAGCGATAATTAATACTGGGAAGCAGAGAACAAGTATAGAAAAGCCTAATATCACCATAGGCGGAGAGGCGGCAAGACGAAATCCAGGATGGGAGAAGTAAAATACAAGATTTATTATGGCAAATATGCCTATTAAAGAGGCGGCGCGCTTCAGTCCTTTCCAGCCGAAGATGGCTTTTTCTGCAACAAAGACAAATGGCAGAAAGAACACTGAAAGTATAGGGATTGCATAAGCGGAGTCCTCAACATAGCCTCTAACGTAATCATACGCATCTTTGCTAAGCTGCCAAGCTTTAAATGCGTAGGTATCAGCCTCGATATATTGATTCTTAGCTAACGCATCCTTTGCACTCTCTATTAGGGAGTATGCTTCTAAGTGTTTTTTATAAACATCGTATTCCGTGATCTCTGGATTGATTTCAATGAGTTCATTGAATCTTTCCTCGTTAACTAAATAAAAGCCTTCAGCAAATCTTAAAGCAGTCATTGGAATTGTCAGTTGTTCTCCTCGTTGCAGAGTGAAGCCTTCACCAAGCGGAAATGCAAGGCTAGAATTCGCGACGAAGGCTTGTGGATTTCTTTGAAGTGCGAACTTCCAATAAACTCCTACAGGTTCCCCGCATGGAACAGTTGCAACAAGTATGGTAGGAGGCTCGCCGCATAGCCAGTTGCTTCCTTGCGAAACTGGTATATAGTCATTAGCATCGAACACTGTGTAGACTGGGGGACTATCAGGGTTCAAAAGCCCCAAGTAAGGATCCACCAAATCGAAAAATGCTATGGTTGAACAGTTAAAAACGGTAAAATAGCCTAAAAATGTGACTCCAGGAGCGGCAAGGCTTTTTTCCTGAGGGATCGAGGAACTCACATATTTACGGATCCCAAAATCGGGAGCCATAATAACACGGCCTGTAGTTTCATTGACGATCCATGCAGAAAGGGACCACGCACCGTACCCCCAATAGTGTAGCAGCTCAACCTCTCCTTTACCATTTGCCAGATGGAATCCTCGGTACCATTGGGAGCCAGGATGAGTCCACACTACAATTGCGTTGGGTACAGGTTCATAATAAGCTTTTTCTATTGACCATTGTGCGACCACTACTTTGTAAACGAGCCATGTAGGGTTAGTGGATAGCGGATTGCTCTTAGTTGGATCGTAAGGCATTCCGCTTAAGTCGGCATTTGCAGTGCTTATGATTGCAATGCCTGCTAATTCAACCTGAGGTTTAAGGTTTTGATAATTCACCCTTTCTATAGTGTCAAAGGGTGTCCAGTAATAAAGTCTTGAGTCATATGCGGTTGTTATGGTGAATGCAGGTTTTCCAATATTATATGTGTAAACATGGTCGTAGGGAAAAAGTTTCCAAGGTAGGTACTGGGCGTCCCAACCAAAGTTGGTCGGATCTCTTAACGGGAAAAACGTGGACGCATAATACACTTCATAAGTTTTTCCTTGAGGCTTTTGTAGGTTGATACTGCTAAAAAGATTTTGGATGAATGAAACAATTTTGATGTCGCACATTAAGTCAGGTCTCAGCCCTGTGACCATGCCACTCGAACTTGAACCTATCGCCGCCCCAGGCAAACCGGCTTCAAGAACGGCAAGAAATGTGGCGTTGTAGCCAGTGGAAAAGTCCAAGTTGATATGAAGTTTTATGTTAACGCCGATTGTCCATAAGGATGGATCTCCTTGCCAAGATATATAATCACGCCAGAAACTATGTGCTCCTTCAAACTGCTGTGCGTGCCCACCGAATGCAACAAATATTATGCTGTTTTCTGGCTGGTTTTCAGGTTTTGAGAGATATTTGGCAATCTCAAGCAAAGTGGCGATTCCAAGGGATTCTTGCGCTCCAGGAGCAAATGACGGCGCAACTGAATAGGAATCATAATATGCGGATATCATGAGTAAGTCTGATTTCTTTCCAGTTACAAATCCAAGCACGTTTCTTCCCGAGATCTCGGTCCACTTTTGGGCACATTTTATTTCAGCCTCGCTTCCTTGACGAAGAATAAGTTTAACAGCCGCTTCCTGATCGGCGTAGAATCTTGGAAAGTAAAAGGGAACACTGGACAAATATTGGCTACTTGTGCTATCCATGTATGCCTCAGGTATGTTTGGAGGAGGTGGAACGAAGATAACGGCTTTGGCTCCAAGTTTTGCTGCATACAACCAACGGTTTAAGCTGTTCCAGTTTATGAGAACGATACTTCCTTCAATACTTGTGTTAGCTTCCTGTGCTCCAGTTTCATAGTCTTCTAGGTAGCCGTCACCAACGTAGACGATTGGCCCTGTTAGGCTAGGCGTTGCAGAAGTGGCTACTAAGTTAGGTAAGATAGGATATATATTAATTGTCTCGCCAGCAATAGTTATGTTTGAACCGTAATCCACCGCATCGACCGACGTGAAGTTTTGATATGCAACGTTTTTTAAACCGTATTCCTGAAACTTCTCATAAATGTATTCTGCTGCGAGAAGGTTGCCTACGTAACCGGTAGCTCTAGTCGGCATAATACCGTTATAAATTATGCTAGAAAGATATTCTATATGCTCTTGCACAGCGGTTATATTAACCGCATCGACGAGTGAAGCATAGTTCTCCCCCACGTTTACAGAGACTGTTTTAGGAGAAACGTTTGCATAAATGGAGAGAACTGGAGAGATAAGAGCAATTATAAGAATTAATGGTATGACTGGTTTTCTGTTCAAACGCAGCTCTCCTATACCTAGTTTTGCTAAAAAATTATAGGCAGTTAGGTTTTATAAGTCTTTTTACATTAGATCTTAAGCGAATTTGGTTGATGAAGGGTTGTTTGGCGTCTTGCGTGTTTTCTGTTTTTCTGTTTTTCAGTATTTACATGTTTGTTTCCGTTACTCTGAGGTTAACGGCCCCAGAGACTTTGCATCAATTGAGTGTTTCTGATTCTTCGCCTATTATCAACTCCTCCCTTCTGCATATTATATGTTCAACCATCACTCTACTCTTTGCCAGCCTCCTATCTAAGCTACACAACACGTTGCTTTGGCCGAGATCTTAGAGTCTCTTCAATGGCATTTGCAATTTCCCAATCTTCTAGTCGAAGAGTAAAGACGAGCTCATACTACTTTCCACCGTATGGTGCAAGCTCCATAGGGTCAAGCCTATAAAGCCTCCGCAAATTCTCTCGCTTCGGGAGATAACAGAAGATTATCAATCATGAAAATCACGCCGCTGGCCTCTGAGAGTTTGTAGAGGCTACATGGCAAACCTCGCTGGAGTCAATCAAAGCCGTTAAAACCCCGGCGTCAGATAAAGCAAATCCCTCCTTAAGCTGAGCCTTAGACATGAGAACAGCTTCTATGAAAGCCAACCTTGCCTTCTCGTTTACATTTAAACCTTCAAGTAGAATTTTGAGACCTGCAACTGTCCTCACAAATAGACCTGTAACGACAAGAATATCTCCAGGTTTAGCCCCTCGACGCCTAACCATCTTATCTCTGCGGCAGAAGCCTAAAAGCAGGCATCTGATGTAGGTCAGAAGACTCATTCATTGGTGTCCCGCCAAAAACATTTGCACCATATTCACG
>CAZIFH010000021.1:0-3090 GCA_964539065.1 uncultured Candidatus Bathyarchaeia archaeon
ATTATAGAGACTTAGGTTGAATCTGTTTAATAGGGTCCGGGACTGAATGCTGGCTTTAGCCCATTTTGCAACATCACATCGGCGCTTCAAAGCGTTTTAAACAAGTCTGTTCAATCCTTGCTTATGGGCAAGTACTACCGAAATCATGTTTAGGCTGCAGAATCTAGAGCAAAGTTCCGATGGTTTCTAATAAATCTCTTGCTAACTTTTCTTTATCATAATTTCGGGCAAATTTTAATGCAGACAAGCCCATTTTAGCCATCAATTCTTTATCGCTTCTTAATGTTTCTAACAATGAGGCCAATGCATCACTATTTATTGGTGGAACAATCAAACCCATCTCGTGTTCCTTAATGGCTGTCGCTAGAACAGAGTTCTCATGAACAGTCGCCACTACTGGTAGCCC
This sequence comes from uncultured Candidatus Bathyarchaeia archaeon, assembly GCA_964539065.1. Lineage (GTDB taxonomy): Archaea > Thermoproteota > Bathyarchaeia > Bathyarchaeales > DTEX01 > JAGTRI01. The sequence continues at coordinate 407 of CAZIFH010000021.1, forward strand.
AACAGCACAGTATTCAAACAATTTTGTTGAGTAAGTTTTTTGCCATAAAGGATTGTCGTCGTAAGGTATTATACCGCAGTCAGCCAAGCTTAAGATTTTGGCTATTTCAGTCGGATTTTTGATTACCCCAAAGTATTTCACGGAATCAAATATTCCAAGGCTTTTGGCTAAGTTTAAGACGCTTTTTACGTCTCCACCCCCTGCGAGAATTAGTAAATATTTGTGTTTTGAATCTTTTTCATTTAGTTTCTTTAGAGCTCTAATGACAATGTCTACACGGTAAGGCTTGTATATACCTCCTAGATATGCTATCACAAAACTGTCTTGAGGAATATGGAATTCAGATCTCATCTTATTCTTATTTAACTGCCGAAAAATCTTGGTGTCAACACCATCGTATACTACCTTGACATTGTAAATGCCTCTTCGCTTCAAGTTTTCTGCTACCGCAGGTGTTACAGGAGTGACTAATGCCACATTTCTATAGAGATATGGAAGAAAAATTTTAAGAAAGCGATAGAAGAACCTCCATTTTCCAGCGTGCATCACTAGATAGTCTTCGAATTCATCTCTATAGTCGATTATGAGTTTAAGCTTCATAATCTTTGATAGCACGAACACTGGGAGAAGTTGATCAGCCGGAGGTACAGATATTATTACTGCACTAGGTCTGTTTAACAAAAAGAAAGGAATTGAAGCGATTGAGGCAAAAATATTGTTAAGAAGTAAGAATATTGGATTATCAAGTTGAACAGAAGGGAGAATATTATAAATTTTAATATTTTCTTTTTCTATAAACCTCGGAGAATTAAGAGATTTAAGCGAGACAGAAGAGAAAACATAACAATTGTGCCCTCGCTTTTTAAAGTATCTTGCAAAATAAAAGATACGCCACCATCCCGCTCCAGGAAATGGACACGCAAACCCAATAACGAAAAAAAATCTTTTTTTAATCATGAAGGATCCAAGTTTCTTTTTGAGGTTTTTGATTTGCTTATAACATGATACGTTAAAAAATTTCTTAGAAAACGCTCTTTAAGGCAGGTATAAAGGAATAAGACTTTTCTGGTTACCCGCCAAGTGGTCAGGACAAATATAATACAGGCAAAGAAGTTCCATAATAGGTCTCTCTTTCGAGGGGAGAAATATGGGAGCAGTTCGTAACTATATAGTTCATCGAATAAATGTAACTGCGCAATTTTTTGAAGTTCTCTTTTCGTAAAATGTTCGTGAGATTTGTCCATTTTATACACCAATATTGGATTTATATGATAACGGTTAGCTTCAATGATTCTCAATAATCCCTTGTCTTTACATGCTTCAAAAGCTTCATCAATAACGCTTGACTTACTTTTCAGTATGTGATGAAGTAGATCTTTTAAGAAAACAAAATCGAATGTATTCTGTTTAAAAGGAAGAAAGTGTGAATCTGCTATAACAAAATTTGCGGTATCGAAAGATTTCCATTCTTTATAGTAGACAATATCAACGCCAACTAATAACTCCGTACTCCCTTGACAACGCAAAAGTTCTCGTGCCCGACCGCATCCTACATCTAAGACTGACTTGAGATTCTTTATATTGCATCCGCGGAAAATGCCTTGAAGTGTAAGTTGTAAATTAATTTCACTAAGCAAGTATGTTTGGGCAAAGCGTGCGCGCTTTTTTTTATCATAATGTACTTCTATCATCCAATGCCACAATCAGGGACATTCAAAACTTGTTTCCTCGAGACGTACATGCGAAAGTCAACAATGAAAATTACGGATGCGTTTGTCAGAATTGAATAGGTAACTGATTATCTTGTTGCGGGTTCCTTTAATACTGTTTTTACTCGTGTCTATACATAATATTTCATGAGATAGAAAACTCTCAGAGAAAGATTTTAGCGTGATTTGCTGAACGTGAAGATAGTCTTGATATTCATCTAAGTCACCTCTTTGCAAGCGACGGTTTTTTAGCATGTTAGCATCAGCATTTAGGAAAATTATATGCGGAGAACCGCTTAGAAACATTAACTTGAAAATAATGCTCAATGCAAATGATGATCGTTTAATCGATGCATTAATAAACTTAGCCAAGTAGATATAGTCGGTTATAATACTTGGTATATAATCTTCAACAAGCACATTATAGCCCAGTTTCATGGGCACGTAAATGCCCAATAGAAATTTAACAGTAACGATTATTAGATCGAGAATAGGCCATAGTCTGAATGTCTTTTTGAAGAATAAAGGCATCTCTTCCAATAGGACCATAAATGGAGGTTTATTCTGCTTTTTTCTAACAAACACTTTTACCAAGAAACTTGCTACCAGAAATCCAAGAATGATACCCGTTTTGATATAAGAAGTCTTAACTTTCAATCCTTTTTTTCTCAGTTCAGAAGCTAGCAGCATCATCTGAGTCGATTTACCTGCTCCCCTTGGACCCAAGAAAACTATTAAATGTGGCCTTGACATACTCTTTTTCTGAAATTTTTCTGTCTTAATATGTTCTTTCTCGTGTTTAAAGCATTTAATTTTCTCGAAACCCAAATCATAGTTAGTACACGCGTCGGCCATCGCTTAAATCAAGTTAATTTCGCTTTGCGTACATCATAGTAATATCGTGTCTAATATAAACTCTAAAACCATTTTGTTCAAGCAAGCGCTTAAGTTCTTCCAGATTAATCATATTATGAT